>NZ_JAHXBG010000003.1:300000-572755 GCF_020103725.1 Hyalangium gracile
CAGGGCGGCGAGCACCCGGTCCTCCATGGAGTCCAGCTTCCGGTCCGCGAACCGGGAGATGGCGTAGTCCAGCGAGAGCTGCCGCCGCGCGGCGCCGTAGGCCAGCTCCGTGGCGAGCGCCGTGTCGCGGGGATCCTTCAGCGGCCTCTCCGACAGCATCGTGTCGAGGACGACGTTGAGGTAGGCCTCGGTGGCGCGCACGCGCGCGAGCACCTGGATGGCGAGGGCTCGAGCGCTCATCCTTCGAGCTGGGTCATCATGTCCACCAGCTGCTCATCCGTGAGGCGGCTCGCGGGCAGGGTGGAGAGGGTGAGGGTCTGCAGGCTGTCCTCGAGCATGTCCCGGTAGCCGCTCTCGGCGGGAGCACCTCGCTGCACCTCCAGGTACTGCGTGCGCGCCCAGGTGGCCAGCCCGCTCGGGGTCAGCTTGCCGGAGAGCCGGTCGGCGATCTTCTGGCGGACCAGCTCGCGGGAGAGCAGGTTGGCCGCGGGCGTCTCCTTCGAGCCGCGCCCCAGGGTCTTCTCGCCCTTGGCGGGCTTGTCTGCCGCCTGGGACTTGCGGCCCAGCGTCTTGGCCACCCCGCCCGCCTCCGCCGTGCGTGCCAAGGCCCGGGCGGGCGCGACCACCAGCCCGTCCGACTTGCGCCCCAGCGTCTTGGAGGGAGCCTGCTCCTCGGGCTCGTCGGAGGCGTCCGCCTTGCGGCCGATCGTCTTCGCCTTCCCAGGCGCCGAGGCCTTCGCGCGCTCGCGGCCGGAGGCGGCCTCGCCCTGGGCGAGGCGATCGATCGCCTGGAGGTAGGCGTCGAAGCCCTTGCCGGAGAGCTGCGCCTGGCACACGTCCTTCAGCACGGACTGCTTCGCGCGCGCGCCGTCCAGGTGGACCTCGATGGCGGGCACGCCCACGGCCTCGAGGGCATCCCTCAGCGCGTACGAGCCGAAGAGCCCCGCGGGGTTCACCACCACGCCGGCGATGTTCCGCCGCTCGGCCTGGAGGGTGTCGATGAGCACGCCCTCGTGGTTGGACTGGACGATCTTCAGCTCGAGGCCGTGGCTGGAGGCCCGGGCGCGAAGCGCGCTGTCGAGGTCCTCGAACCGTCCGCCCGTGGTGCCCTCCCGCTCCCCGAGCAGGTTCAGGTTCGGCCCGTGCAGCACCAGCAGTCTCATCGCCATCCGCGCTTCTCCTCTCTTCACTCCAACACCCCTCAGCCCTTGCTCTCGACCGGAGCCGAGAACGGCTGGCTCCCCGGCGCCAGCTTATGGCCGGAGAGGAAATCGCCGGCGCTCATCACCCGCCTGCCCTCCGGCTGGACGTCCAGGAGCACGAGCGAGCCCTCGCCACAAGCCACCTCGAGCCCACCCGGGCCCGCCGCCAGGATGGAGCCAGGAGCTCCCCGCCCGGTGCCCAGCTTCGTCCGGTGCACCTTGAGCCGCGTCCCATTGAGCCCGGTGTAGGCGCCGGGCCAGGGCGTGAAGGCGCGCACCCGCCGCTCCAGCTCCGCCGCGGGGCGGGTGAAGTCCAGCAGCCCGTCCTCCTTCTGGATGATGGGCGCCAGCACCACGCCCTCGGAGGGCTGCGGCACGGGCTTCAGCTCCCCACGCAGATAGGCGGGGAGCGACTCGCGGAGGATCTCCCCGCCGAGCCGGGAGAGCTTCTCGTGGAGGCTGGCGCTCGTGTCGTCCGGGGCGATGGGCAGGCGCTTCATCGCGATCACCGGTCCGGTGTCGAGCCCCTCGTCCATGCGCATGAGGGCCACGCCCGTCTCGGAGTCCCCGTGGGCGATGGCCCACTGGATGGGAGCGGCGCCGCGGAAGCGCGGCAGCAGCGAGGCGTGCACGTTGACGCTGCCGTGGGGCGCCACCTCCAGCACGTCCTTGGGGAGGATCTTCCCGTAAGCCGTCACCACGCACACGTCGGGCGACAGCTTGCGCAGCTCCTCGGAGAACGGCGGGGTGCGCAGCTTCTGCGGCTGGAGCACCGTCACGCCGCGCTCGAGCGCCAGCGCCTTCACCGGGGAGATGGAGATGGCGTTGCCGCGGCCCTTGGGCTTGTCCGGCTGGGTGACGACGGCCACCACATCGCCGATGTCGAAGCAGGCCGAGAGCGACGCCACGGCGAACTCGGGCGTGCCCATGAAGACGATCCGGGGTCTGCTCATGCTGGCTGGGGTCCTGGTCCAGAGGTCATCGAGGTTCCGCGGACCATACCGCCCCGGGCCTGGAAATGGACCTTGGAACTGGCGGCGACCATCAGCCCCTGAACAGGCAGGCCCCCGCGCTCACCGCGAGGGCGCCACCGGGTGGCTGCCGCTGACGGGCTTGTTCACCGCCTCGCGCTTGCGCAGGTGCAGCTCCTCCAGCGTCTTGAGCGCGGCGCGGGCCTCGTCGCTCTGGGCCAGGGGCTGGAAGGCCGCCAGGGCCTGGCCGAGGACCTGGGCCTCCTCCGCCTCGCGCGCGCGGATGCGGTCCACCGCGTGGCTGAAGCGGTCGAAGAACTTCTTGAGCTCGTCGTACTTGCGCAGCGGGCGCAGCCGCGGGTAGTGCCCGGCCGCCAGCGCCTCCACATAGAGGTTCATGACGTGCACCGGCCCGGCCACGCGGTGGGTGAAGACCAGCCCGAACAGGCCGAGCGCCACCGCCGTGCCTATCACCGCCAGCACGGTGAGCCAGAGGATGGTCATCCCCGCGAAGCCCTCCGAGCCCGAGCCCGCTTCGAGCGCCGCGGTGTGCGCCCACCACGCCAGCGCCCCGAACAGGGCGATGCTGCCCGCTCCGATCGACGCCAGCATGAAGATGTACTTCAGCTGAAACTCTCGATCGATGAGGTACGTGCGGCGCTTCCAGGCGCGATTCTGTGAACCCATGACGGTTTCCGAGGGCATTGTCGTTGACCAGCCTACCTCAACCAACCCGGGGGGTTTGACCCGTTCTTTCAAGGAGGGGTACGACGGCAGCACCTCACCCGCCAGACCGCTGCCCAGGAGGCCCCATGCCCCGCTGCCTTGCCGCGTTGAGCGTCGTGCTCGCTGTCCTCGTCCTCTCGGGGTGCAAGGGCGACCCGAAGACACCCGAGTTCTGGGAGAAGAAGCTCGCCAGCGCGAAGCGGGCGGACGGACGGGTCCAGGTGCTGGAGTCGCTGCGCAGCTCCGGCAACCTCCAGGAGGGCTTCCTGCCCATGCTGCACGCCCGGCTGGCGGCGGAGAAGCGGCCGGAGGTGAAGGCGGCCCTGGCCCGGACGATTGGCGACCTGAAGAGCCCCACCTCCCTGGAGCCGCTGCAGGCCGCGCTGGACCCGAGCGCCACGGACAGCGACACCGCCCTGGCCAACAAGGAGCTGGCGGCGGCGCTGGGCAGGCTGGGAGACGCTCGGGCCGCCCCCGCGCTCACGGGGCTCTTGCGCGCCAAGGACAACTACACCCGCATCGAGGCCATCCAGGCACTGGGGCTCTTGCGCGCGCCCCAGGCGGTGGAGCCGCTGGTGAAGCTCGCCTCGGATGAGGAGACGGAGAACTTCCTGAAGAAGAAGGCCATCGAGGCGCTGGGCCGCATCGGCGACGCGAAGGCCGTGCCCGTGCTGATGCGGATGCTGACCCAGGAGCGCCAGGGCGTCTCCTTCTATGTGGAGAGCTCCTTCGCGCTCTACCAGGTGGGCACTCCGGCGGCGGACGCGCTGATCGCGGCGATGGAGGGCCGGGACACGGAGCTGACGAAGTGGGCCCAGCAGAACGGCGTGCACCCGGCCAGCTACGCCATGAAGGGCGCGCAGGTGCTCGGGGACCTGAGGGATCGCCGCGCGGAGGCGGCGCTCATCAAGCAGCTGTCGTTCACGGACTCCAATCCGCAGGTCCAGGCATTGGTGCGGATGCAGGCGGCGGAGGCGCTGGGGCGGATGCGGTCCACGGCGGCGGTGAAGCCGCTCGCCGCGCTGGCCACCGAGGAGGATCCCACGGTGCGCACCTCCTACGTACGGGGGCTGGTGCTGCTGGGCGGGCGCGACGCGCTGCCGTCCCTGACGAAGGCGGCGGGCCAGGGCGACTGGTACGCCCGAGAGGTGGCCATGCGGGCCGTGGCGCTGCTGGGCAACGATCAGGAGCAGCAGCTCTTCACGAAGTGGGCGCAGAACGAGCCGGCCCTGGCGACCAAGGAGTGCCAGGAGTACGGCGGGGACGGCTGTGACAACCCCGAGGCGCTCGGCATGAAGCGGGGGGAGACGATCCTCCGCTACGGCAAGGTGCTGGAGGCGGCGAAGGCGTGCGGCGCGGACCCGGGCTGCTGGGCGCAGAAGCTGGGAGACAAGGACCCGCGAGTGGTGGAGCGGGCGGCGCTGGAGCTGGGGCGCAAGGGCAGCCCGCAGCACGCGGTGGCCATGGCCGAGAAGCTCGCCGAGAAGGACCTGGACACGCGCTTCGCGCTCATCCAGGCGCTGGACTGGATGGTGGGAGACTCCAAGGAGGCCGCGACGAAGGCGCGCGAGGCGCTGCCGAAGATCCAGGCCCAGCTCGCCGACGAGAAGGGCAACTCCCAGTTCGTGAAGGTAAATGAGGATCTGCGCCGGCTCGCCTTCCGGCTCGAGCGGACCTGAGCGGGGAGGAGAACCGCCGCTCGCCTCCTCGCCTGCCCCACCCTGCCGTCCAGGAATGGATGCCTACCTTGCCTGAGGAACCATCCAAGGGACTGAGAGGAGGCACCATGACGCGGCAGGGATGGAAGGGTTTCGTGGTGGCGGGCCTGCTGGGGCTGACGGGGCTGGCCGTGGGCTGCACCGAGCGCGGCCAGGCCGAGGTGCGCGAGAGCGCGCGCGAGGTCGGCCAGGAAGTCGGCGAGGCCACCGAGGAGGTGAAGAAGGCTGGCAAGGAAGCCGCGGAAGGCTTCAAGGAGGGCTGGGGCGGCTCGGGCACCGACAAGCAGATCGGTGACGGCAAGATCGGCGACAAGCCCGGCGTCATCGATGACGGCGAGGGCCCGTTCGAGCAGGACGGTCAGCGCGGCGACGACAACGTCATCAAGGATGGCGAGGGCCCGCTCGAGGAGCGCAACTAGTCTTCCAGGGAGCACACCACGCCTTCCATGCTGATGCCGAAGTGGTGGCCCATTCGCGCAGCACGTCGTCGACGATCGCGACGGCGGTGTCGGCGTGCTTCCAGAGCATGATGCCCACTGAAATCCGCGACGACTCGTAGTCATCTTGACTGAGATCGGCGCAGGGTCCGACTTTGAGCCCGTTCGGTTCGATGCCTCGTTCCTTCAGGGCGCGAGCAGCGGCCGAACGAAGTGGCGCATGGGCTCCGCTATACCCCCTGATATACCCCCTGAGCGCTGGCGCCCCGAATCATGGTTGCGCCGCCCGCGCATGCAACACTCACGCGCGGAGGACTTCCCTCTTCCAGTAGAATGCTCCTCCCTGCTCCCTCACATGCCGCACGCTCCTCCCATGTCCGCCGCGCCAGCTCCCGGCACCCTCCTGGCAAGCCGCTTCCTGATCCAACGACTGGCGGGCCGCGGCGGCATGGGCTCCGTCTACCGAGCCGTGGACACCACGAACGAGCACGTCGTGGCCCTCAAGCTGGTGCATGCGGTGGGGGACTCCGAGACGGCGCGGCGCTTCACGCGGGAGGCCCAGCTGCTCTCCGAGCTGCGCCACCCCCGGATCGTCTCCTACGTGGCCCACGGCGTCACCGAGGAGGGTCAGCCCTTCCTCGCCATGGAGTGGCTGGAGGGTGAGGACCTGGCCCACCGGCTGGCGCATCAGCCCTTGAGCCTCTCGGAGTCGCTGCTGCTGGTGCGCTGTGTCGCCGAGGGCCTCGCCGCCGCGCACGCGCGGGGCATCGTCCACCGCGACATCAAGCCCTCCAACCTCTTCCTGCGCGGCGGCAGGATCGAGGACGTGGTGGTGCTGGACTTCGGGCTGGCCCGACTGGTGGCCTCCTCGCAGGCGCTCACCGGCAGCTCCACGGTGCTGGGCACTCCCGGGTACATGGCGCCCGAGCAGGCCTCCAGCCAGGAGGACATCACCCCGGGCGCGGACATCTTCTCGCTGGGGTGCGTGCTGTATCAGTGCCTCACGGGCAAGGCCCCGTTCCAGGCCCCGCACATGGCCGCGGTGCTGGCCAAGATCCTCTTCTCGGAGCCCGCGCGGCTGCGCACGCTGCGGCCCGAGCTGCCCGCCTCGCTGCAGGGCCTGCTGGATCGGATGCTGGCCAAGGCTCCCGCGCGTCGGCTCGCGGATGGCACGCAGCTGCTGCCCGCGGTGGAGGCGCTGGAGACCCTGGCCGAGGTCCCCGCCCCGGGCCATCCCCACACGCCACAGCCCACCAGCCTGGCGCACGCCGAGCAGCACCTGGTGAGCGTGCTGCTGGCCACGCCCTACGGAGCCGCCGCGAACGCGCCCACGCTCAACGCCGAGGACGCGGAGCACGCCCGCCAGCGGCAGGGCCCGTTGCTGCAGGAGCTTCGGGCGAACGGCGCGCGTGCCGCATTGCTGGCCGACGGCTCGCTTCTGGCCACCTTCCTGGTGGAGCGCGGCACCGCCACCGATCAGGCCGTCCTGGCCGCGCGCTGTGCCCTGACCGTCAAGGAGCGGTGGCCGGACAGCCTCGTGGTCCTCGCCACCGGCCTGACGCTCCGAGGCGAGGCGCTGCCCGTCGGGGAGGTGATGGACCGGGCCGGCGAGTTCCTCCGGAAGATGGAGCGGGAGCACGCCGTCGCCTCCCAGGTGGTGCTGGACACCACCACCGCGGGGCTGCTGGGCCCCCGCTTCCAGGTCGACAAGACGCCCTCCGGAGCCATCCAGCTGCGCGGCGAGCTGCTGAGCGTGGATGAGTCCCGCCCGCTGCTGGGCCGCCCCACCCCCTGCGTGGGCCGCGAGCAGGAGCTGGCCATGCTGGAGATGGCCTTCCACTCCTGCGTGGAGGACACCTCGGCGCGCGCCGTGCTGGTCACCGCGCCCCCGGGCACCGGCAAGTCCCGCCTGCGTCACGAGTTCCTCCGCCGCCTGGAGCACCGCGCGCAGCCGATGCTCGTGATGTTCGGCCGGGGCGATCCGATGAACGCGGGCTCCGCCTATGGGTTGATGGGCGAGGCGGTGCGCCGGCTGTGTGGCGTCCTCAACGGCGAGCCGCTGGAGTGCCGGCGACAGAAGCTGGCGCGGCGCGTCTCCCAGCACCTCGCCGCCGAGGAGGTGAAGGACACCGTCGAGTTCCTCGGCGAGCTGTGCGGCGTGGCCTTCCCCCTGGAGGACAGCCCCAAGCTGCGCGCGGCGCGCGAGGATCCGCGGCTGATGAGCGCCCAGGTGACACGGGCCATGGTCACCTTCCTCCGGGCCGAGTTGTCCCAGGGCCCGGTGCTGCTGGTCCTGGAGGACCTGCACTGGAGCGACAGCTTCACCGTGAAGCTGGTGGACGAGGTGCTGCGCGAGCTGACCGAGCAGCCGCTCCTGGTGCTGGCGCTGGCCCGCCCCGAGGTCCGGGAGCTGTTCCCGGGCCTCTGGTCCCAGCACCTCCAGGAGGTGACGCTGCGCGGCCTGAGCCAGAAGGCCTGCACCCGGCTCGTCCACGAGGTGCTCGGCCCCCAGGTGCGGCCGGCCGTGGTGGCTCGCCTGGTGGAGCAGGCCGCCGGCAACGCCCTCTTCCTGGAGGAGCTCATCCGCAACGAGGCCGAGGGACACGGCGAGGAGACTCCGGGCACGGTGCTCGCCATGCTCCAGTCCCGGCTCCAGCGTCTGGAGCGCGGCCCCCGGCGGGTGCTGCTGGCCGCCAGCATCTTCGGCCGCTCCTTCTGGCCCCGAGGCGTGCGGACGCTCCTGGAGGAGGAGATCTCCTCCGACGAGCTGGAGCACGGCCTGCGGAGCCTGCGAGAGCTGGAGATGGTGCAGCCCCAGGCCGGCAGCCGCTTCCCCGGAGAGACCGAGTACCGCTTCCGCCATGCGCTGGTGAGGGACGCGGCCTACGGCCTGGTGCCCGACAACCTCAAGCCCCTGGGCCACCAGCGGGCCGGGGCGTGGCTGGAGCAGGCGGGTGAGCAGGACGCGTGGGTGCTGGCGGAGCACTATCAGCTCGGGAAGAAGAAGGAGCGGGCGGTGCACTTCTTCACCCGCGCGGGCGAGCGGCTCTACGAGCAGCAGGACATCGCGGGCGCGCAGCGGTGCGTGCAGGCCGCCCTGGCGTGCGAGCCCACCGGCCCGGCGCTGGCGGAGCTGCGGGCTCTCGAGGTGATGATCAGCTTCTGGCAGGAGGACTTCGAGCACGGCTTCAGCGTGGGCACCAAGGTCCAGTCCCAGCTCCTCCGGGGCAGCGCTCCGTGGGCCCGGGTGACGGGGGCGATGATCCTCATGGGCGCCCAGTGCGGCCGGCACGCGGATGTGGCGCAGTTGGGTCAGCTCCTGCTGAGCACCAACCCCGCCCCCGAGGCCATCCCCTTCTATGTGGAGACGGCCGCCATCATGACGGCCATCAACAGCTGGTGCGGGCTGAGGGCTCCCGCCCTGCTCGTCCTGGAGCGGCTGAACGCGGTCGGGGCGGACATCCTGTCGAGGGATCCCGGCGCGCGGGGGTGGACCTGGTGCGGCAGGGCCTATCCCCGCCACTACCTGCAGCCTCACCCCTGGCAGGCCTGCATCGCCGGCGAGGAGGGGGTGAAGGCCTTCCGCGAGGTGAACTCGGAGCGCAACCGCACGGCGCCTCAGGCCATCTGGGGGATGGCGCTGGAGGCCCTCGGGGAAGGGGCTCGCGCCATCGAGGTCCTCCGGGACGCGGCGGAGACGTCCCGGCGGGCCGGCCAGACATATGCGGCGGCGGCCACGCAGATGCAGCTGCTGTACGTGCTGTCCAACAGCCCCGAGCCGACGCACCGCGAGGAGTCTCGCGAGCTGGCGCGCCGGGTGGCGGACGAGGCGAATGGCGACATGCTCCACCTGGGCATCTCCCAGCTCGCGCTGGCACGGGCAGCGGGGGCCGAGGGTCGGCACGCGGAGGCGGAGGCCCATGCCCGCAGGGCGTGCGAGCAGATCGGCGGGTTCCTGGCCTTCCAGCTCGTCGCGCGCACGTTCCTGTCGTCGACGCTGCGAGCCCAGGGGCGCATGCAGGAGGCGCGGGCGGAGGCGGCGGCAGGCGTACAGGTGCTGGAGCAGATCGGCGGCGCGGGCGCGGGCTCCGTGGGCGCGTGGCTGGCGCTGGCGGAGGCCTGCTTCGCGATGGGTGACGACACCGAAGGGAAGCGTACCCTGCGGCATGCCGTGCACTGCGTGAGACAGCGCAGCCTCGACATCCCGGAAGCCATGGCCCGCGCGCGCTTCTGGCTGTATGTCCCGGAGAATGCCCGGACCCTGGAGCTGGCGCGCCAGCGCCTCGAGCCGGACTGGGAGCTCGCCCCCCCTCCGTAGGGGCGCCGAAAGCAGAAGGGGTGGGAACCTGCGCCCCCACCCCTCCTCTACCTCAGTGCTGCGGCCCGCGAGGCGGTGGCCCCGCCTCCTGCAGCGCCCGGTACTCCGCGTCCTCGAAGACACGCGAGCGGATGAGGAAGCGGACTCCTTCCGGTGCCTCCACCGAGAAGCCGCTCCCTCGCCCCGGCACCACGTCCACCGTCAGGTGGGTGTGCTGCCAGTACTCGAACTGCGGACCGGAGATGTAGAACGGCGTGTCCACGATCGTCCCGAGGAACACGTCCTCCTGGCCGATCTTGAAGTCGCCGCGCGGGAAGCACATCGGCGCGCTGCCGTCGCAGCAGCCTCCCGACTGGTGGAAGAGCAGCGGGCCGTACTGCCCCTGCAGCTTGCGCAGCAGGGCCTCGGCCTTGGGCGTCACGGTCACTCGCTCCACGCTCATGGTGCCTCCCTGGGCTACGGCCTAGAAGAAGCCCATCGGCTTCGGGTCGTAGCTCACCAGCATGTTCTTCGTCTGCTGGTAGTGGTTGAGCATCATCTTGTGCGTCTCGCGGCCGATGCCCGACTGCTTGTAGCCGCCGAACGCCGCGTGCGCCGGGTACAGGTGGTAGCAGTTCACCCACACGCGGCCCGCCTGGATCTCCCGGCCCATGCGGTACGCCGTGTTCGTGTCACGCGTCCACACGCCCGCGCCCAGGCCGTACAGCGTCTCGTTGGCGATGGCCAGCGCGTCCGCCTGGTCCTTGAACTTCGCCACCGACACCACCGGGCCGAAGATCTCCTCCTGGAAGATGCGCATCTTGTTGTGGCCCTCGAAGATCGTGGGCTGCACGTAGTACCCCTCGGACAGGGCGCCCGACAGGCTCGCGCGGCCGCCACCGGTGAGCACCTTGGCGCCCTCCTTCTTGCCGATGTCGATGTACGAGAGGATCTTCTCCAGCTGATCGTTGGACGCCTGGGCGCCGATCATCGTGCTGGTGTCCAGCGGGTTGCCCTGGACGATCTTCCTGGTGCGCTCCACGGCCTTCTGCATGAAGGCGTCGTAGAACTTGTCCTGCACCAGCGCGCGCGACGGACAGGTGCACACCTCGCCCTGGTTGAGGGCAAACATCGCGAAGCCCTCGAGCACCTTCTCGGCGAAGTCGTCGTTCTTGTCGAACACGTCCGCGAAGAAGACGTTGGGCGACTTGCCGCCCAGCTCCAGCGTCACCGGGATGAGGTTCTCCGAGGCGTACTGCATGATGAGGCGGCCCGTCGTCGTCTCACCGGTGAAGGCCACCTTGGCGATGCGCTTGTTGCTGGCCAGCGGCTTGCCGGCCTCGATGCCAAAGCCGTTCACCACGTTGAGCACGCCGGGCGGAATCAGGTCGCCTACCAGCTCCATCAGCATGAGGATGGTGGCGGGCGTCTGCTCGGCGGGCTTGAGCACCACGCAGTTGCCCGCGGCCAGCGCCGGCGCCAGCTTCCAGGCCGCCATCAGCAGCGGGAAGTTCCAGGGGATGATCTGCCCCACGACGCCGAGCGGCTCCTGGAAGTGGTACGAGACGGTGTTCTCGTCCAGCTCGCCCAGGCTGCCCTCCTGCGCGCGGATGACGCCCGCGAAGTAGCGGAAGTGATCGATGGCCAGCGGCAGGTCCGCCGCCAGCGTCTCGCGGATGGGCTTGCCGTTGTCCCACGTCTCGGCGACCGCGAGCTTCTCGAGATTGGCCTGCATCCGGTCGGCGATCTTGTTGAGCATGTCCGCGCGGGTGGTGACGGACGTCTTGCCCCAGGCGCCCTTGGCCTTGTGGGCCGCGTCGAGGGCCTTCTCGATGTCCTCGTGGGTGGAGCGCGGAATCTCGCAGAACGGCTTGCCCGTCACCGGGGTGATGTTCTCGAAGTACTGGCCCTTGGTGGGCGGGACGAACTCCCCTCCGATGTAGTTGCCATAGCGGCTGGCGAACTGGACCTTGCTGCCAGGCTGATTGGGGGCTTCATAGACCTTGGACATCTCGGACCTGCCTTTCGTGTGTGTGAAGGCCATGCGCCAGCCCCGACGGGGGAGTGCCGGAGAGCGCAGTGCGCACGATACGAGCAAGAACGCCTGAACGGGTAGGCGCGCGCGAAGCAGAGGCTAGAGACCCGCACGGTAGGCCGTCGAACGAGGTGCCGGCCCACCCACCGGGAAGTGTTCAGAATCGGAGGAACCTCCGACAACCCCTCGGGGTCCAACGCCTCCGTGAGAACCGCCCTGCTCTGCCTGCTGCTGACCTGTGCGCTGAGCGCGCATGCCGAGGATCGCGTTGCCGCCGCGCGTCAAAACCGGACCCGGGCGCTCACCGAGCTGTTCGCCGCCGCGGGGCTGTCGTATCCGCCGGAGGAGTTGTACCTGCGCGCCTTCAAGGAGGAGCGGCAGCTGGAGGTGTGGGCGGGCGCCAGGGGTCAGCCGCTGGTGAAGGTGAAGACGTACCCGTTCTGCGCCGCGTCAGGCGAGCTGGGGCCCAAGCGCCAGCGCGGAGACCTGCAGGTGCCCGAGGGCTTCTACACCATCAACCTCTTCAACCCCCGGAGCAACTTCCACCTGTCCATGCGGGTGAGCTACCCGAACGAGTCGGACCGGCTCCTCGGCCGGAAGGACCCGGGGGACGCCATCATGGTGCACGGCAACTGCGTGAGCATCGGCTGCATCGCCATCGAGGACGAGCCCATCGAGGAGCTGTACGTGCTGACGCTGGACTCGCACGCGAAGATGGGCCGGCAGGTGCCCATCCACATCTTCCCGCGTCGGCTCGACGCCGAGGGCCTGGCCGAGCTGAAGAAGCTGCCGCATGCCACCGAGGCCCTCCTCGCCTTCTGGCAGGGCCTGGAGCCGGGCTGGAGGTTCTTCGAGGAGACGCGCCGTCCGCCCCAGGTGACGGTGGATCCGAAGACGGGCGCCTACCGGGTTCGAGCGGAGAAGCCCCGCGCCGCGACGTCCCGGACGCGGGCGGGGCGCGGGGGGCGTCCCTAGCCGGGATGGTTCCGGCAAATGCCCGGGCGGCTGTCGTCAGCGCTTGGGCGCGGGCACCTCGGCGGGCATCGCCCTCACCGCCTCGATGCGCCCCATCCGCTCGTAGGTGCTGGAGAGCATGCCCTGGAGCGCGACGAGATCCCGGCGCATCGTCACCTTCGGGAGCGCGGCCTCCAGGAGCGTGCGGAAGGCCACCGGGAGCGTCATCTCGGCGATCAGTCCGTGGAGCAGCTTCCGCTGGCCCGCGGTGAGCGGCTCCTTCTCCATGTCCTGGAGCGGCGCGGCCTCCGCCATCTCGCGGATGGCCTGCGCCAGCGCGCGCACCGAGTCCGGGTGGACGCCATCCCTGCGCATCGCGTAGGCCAGCCGCACGGCCGCCTCGGCGCGCACCTCCTCGCGCAGCGCATCGCCCACGAAGAAGCCGGAGCCGAACATCTCGGTGACGACTCCTCCCACCGCGCTGGCGGGCGTCTGCCTCTGCGTCACGACGTCCTCCCGTGCTGCGTTCCGAAGCCCTGGCCGATGGGTCCCTGCGCTCTCGTAGATTATCCCTTTCCCCTGGCCCGGGTTGCGGCAACCCACGCCTGGAATTGACGTGGAGTTTCCATCAGCGAGAGCGCGGTAGCGGCCGTTCGCCTCGCGGGCGCTGTCACCCCACCCGGCGCTCGGACACCTCGGAGGCCTCGGCGTCCAGCTCGGGCTCGGGAAGGGGCTCGGGCGCGGGCTCGTCCTGGAACGCGCTGGGCAGCAGGCTGAAGGGCAGCACCTTGGACAGCGCGATCAGGAGCAGCACCCCTCCCGGCGCGGCGAAGATCGCCAGCGCGGGAATGGCCTTGGCCACGTCGAAGAGCTGCGCTCGCATCCGCCGACGCTCGTCCCGCGTGAGCCGCTGTCCCCGGGCGGCCTTGGCCAGCAGCACCGCCAGGTCTCCCGTCTCCCGCACCTCCTGCATCACCCGGTGGAAGTTCTTCTCCAGCGCCTCCTGGATCCGGATGACGTAGTCCTCGCCCATCACCCCCGCCGCGGCCGACACCGTGAACACATCCACCACCGAGCGGTGCCGGGCGTAGAACTCGGCCATCTCCAGCTCCAGCCGATGCAGCTCCTCGTCCGGCACGTGCAGCGTGTCCGCCAGCTCCTGGATGAAGGCCCGCTCACCGCGAGAGCGCTGCCCATCCACCAGCGAGGCCAGCAGCGTCTGCTCCACGATGAAGTGCTTCATGTCCTTGCTGCGCACGCCGGCCACCACGGTGCGCACCGCCAGCCGATGCTCGAAGGACTTCTTCACCGAGGCCTTCAGCTCGGACTCGATGGCATCCGGCAGCGCCAGGTCCTCCACCTGGCGAAGAATGGCCCGGCGCGAGGCGTAGCTCGGCTCGCGGTCCGCGCAGGACAGCCCCGTCAGCACCTTCACGAGCAGCGCCTTCTGCCTGGCCGCGAAGTCGATGCGCCGCTGCGCCGCCGCTCGCTGGAAGCGCCCACGCGAGAAGTAGTCGATGGCCTGCCGGCCGAACATCTGCGCGTCCGCGTACAGCGCCCCGTTGTGCAGCACCAGCCCGTAGACCGGATCCCCCGCCAGCGAGATGGCCCGCCGCGCCAGCGCCGACTCCACCTTGCCCTGCATGCGCCGGGTGGCCTCCAGCCCGTCCTGGAGCTTCTCGTCGATGCCCTCGGCCACGCCCAGCTCGCCGGTGAACACGGCGAACAGCAGCAGCAGCTGGTCCTCGCGCGAGCGGAGGGGAGCGCCCGTGAGCAGCGCGATGTCCAGCGCCATCCGGGCCAGCGTGCGGACCACCGCGAGGAAGAGCAGCTCCTCGGGGGCGCGAGCCCGCTCTCCACCCTTCTCGCCGGGAGTGGCGCCCTCGGGGGTGCCCTCCATGGGCGTGCCATACAGCAGGCCCGAGGCGCGCAGCGTCTGGCGCAGGTAGGCGCGCGCCCGGGCACGACCGGAGGCGCTGTGCTCGGACAGGCCGGGGGTCACCGCGGGAGAGGACACACCGGAATGTGCCGCCACCGCCTCCTCGAGAATCGAGGAGAGCCAACCCGCTTTGCCGAGATCCATGACCGTGTCCTACCCGCGACGCCACACTGCCCGCGCTGCCCTGGGAATAACCTACCTGCCGCGCGGATGCCACCGCTCCCCTTCCCTGCTGCGAGGAGGGTGACAGTGCGCGCCTCCGCCCTGGAGGCCCCGGTCGCTCGCCTGGTCGCCCTCTTGTCCTTGCAGCGCCAAGGAAGCGAGGATGTTTCCATGCGTGGCGTGATCCTTCTGCTCGTGACCCTGACAGCCAGTCTTGCCTCCGCACAGGACGACTACGCCCCGGAGGACTACGAGGTCGAGGAGAACAAGCGGCTCGAGGGCACCAGCCGCATCTCCATCATGGGAGGCTGGCGGTACGCGCCCAACCTCACCTTCTACGACAACTACTACCTCGACCGGGACAACCGGGGCCTGGAGCGCTCACGGGGCTCCATCGGCGGTCCGCTGGTGACGGGCACCTTCGGGTACTCGGTGAATGACTTCATCGAGGTGGGCATCGATCTGTTCGCCACCTACGAGCGGATGGTGCTCACGAACAAGCCGGGCCTGAACACCGCCACCTATGGGGCCCTCGTAGGGCTGCGCTTCCAGAAGCGGCTGGAGCTGGGCAGGCAGGTGGTGATTCCGTCGGCTGGCGTCCTCGTCGGGCCCCTCATCGCCGCCGCCTACTTCGACGGTGGGCGCGCCGTGGAGCGCGGCGGACAGGCCCTGGGGTTCTCCGCGGGGGCCACCATGCGGCTGTCGCAGACGTGGGGGCTGAGCTTCGAGTTCCGACAGCTCTTCGCGGGAGGCGACGCCGAGGATGTCGGCTCCTACAACGCGGGCGGGAGCTGGCTCTCGGTGGGGATGACCTACGTCATCCCCTGGCAGTATGACGAGAAGAAGATCCGCGGGCGCCTGTAGCCCTCAGCGAGGCGTGGGCTCGCTCGAGTCCTTCCGGGACTCGCGAATCCAGGACATCATCTCGCGAAGGCGCCGGCCCACGTCCTCGATGGGGTGCTGTCGGCCCTGCTCGCGCAGCTTGTCGAACATGGGGCGGCCCGCCTGGTTCTCGAGGATCCACTCCCGGGCGAAGGCGCCCGTCTGGATCTCCTTCAGCACCTTCTTCATCTCCGCGCGCACCTGCTCGTTGATGAGGCGGGGGCCGCGCGTGTAGTCGCCGTACTCGGCGGTGTCGCTGATGGAGTGGCGCATCCAGCCCATGCCGCCCTCGTACATCAGGTCCACGATGAGCTTGAGCTCGTGCAGACACTCGAAGTAGGCGCTCTCGGGCTGGTAGCCCGCCTCCACCAGCGTGTCGAAGCCCGCCTGGACGAGCGCCGTGACGCCGCCGCAGAGCACCGCCTGCTCACCGAAGAGATCCGTCTCGGTCTCCTCCTTGAACGTGGTCTCCAGCAGGCCCGCCCGCGTCGCGCCGAGCGCCCGCGCGTAGGACATGCCCAGGGCCCGCGCCTGGCCGGTGGCGTCCTGGTGCACCGCGATCAGCGCCGGAGTCCCCTTGCCCTCCTGGTAGAGGCGACGCACCAGGTGGCCGGGAGACTTGGGCGCGATGAGCAGCACGTCCACGTCCGCGGGCGGGCGGATCTGCCCGTAGTGGATGTTGAAGCCGTGCGCGAAGAACAGGGCCTTGCCCCGCGTGAGGTGGGGCGAGATGTCCGCGTCGTAGATCTGCTTCTGGGTCTGGTCGGGCGCCAGGATCATGATGGCGTCGGCCCACTGCGCGGCCTCGGCGACCGAGGTCACCTTGAGCCCCGCGGCCTCGGCCTTGCCTCGCGAGCGGCTGGCGGCGTGCAGGCCCACCCGGACGTCGGCGCCTGACTCCTTGAGGTTGAGCGCGTGCGCGTGCCCCTGGCTCCCGTAGCCGATGATGGCGACCTTGCGGGCGCGGATGGGCTCGAGGGAAGCGTCCTTGTCGTAATAGATGCTCGTCATCTGAACGGTCCTTGTGGTTGGGAGGGAGCTACGGAGAACGGGGAGGGAGCGGAGGCGGCCGCGTCACGGCGCCCTCGGCGGCCGAGGAGACCAGGGCCGCGTACTTGGCGAAGACGCCCGAGGAGAACCGAGGCGGCGGAGGCCGGAAGCCGCGCAGGCGCTCGGAGAGCTCGGAGGGAGAGAGCGCCACGGAGAGCTGCCGGGCCTCCGCGTCGATGGTGATGATGTCTCCGTCGCGAACCGCCGCGATCGGACCGCCGACGGCCGCCTCCGGGGCCACGTGGCCCACCATGAGTCCGCGGGTGGCGCCGCTGAAGCGGCCATCGGTGAGGAGCGCCACGGAGTCGCCCAGCCCCTGGCCCACGAGCGCCGCCGTCACGCCGAGCATCTCGCGCATCCCCGGGCCGCCTCGCGGGCCCTCGTAGCGGATGACCACCACATCGCCGGGACGGATGCGGCGCTCCTGCACCGCGGCGAAGGCGTCCTCCTCGCGCTCGAAGACCCGCGCGGGACCTCGGTGGTACGGGCGCTCGTGCCCCGACATCTTCACCACGCAGCCTTCCGGAGCGAGGTTGCCGCTCAGGATGACCAGGCCTCCCGTGGAGCGGATGGGCTCGCTCAAGGGACGGATGACCCGCTGGCCCGCGGTCTCCGTGGCTCCCGCCGCGTGCTCGGTCCAGGTCCGCCCGTCGATGGTGCGAGCACTGCCCTCCAGGAATCCACCGGCCAGCATGCGCTGGGCGAGCAGCGGAACGCCGCCCGCGCGGTCCATGTCCACCGCCGCGAAGCGGCCCCCCGGCTTGAGGTCCGCCAGCAGCGCCGTGCGCCGGCTCACCCGATCGAAGTCCGCCAGGGACAGCGGCACGCCCACCTCTCGCGCCAGGGCGAGCAGGTGCAGCACCGCGTTGGTCGAGCCTCCCGTGGCCGCCACCGCCGCGATGGCGTTCTCGAAGGACACCCGCGTGACGATGTCGCGAGGGCGAGCGCCACGCTGGAGCAGCTGCATGATCAGCCCGCCGACCGCGACGCTCGCCTCCTCCTTGCCAGGCGCCTCGGCGGGGATGGTGGTGTACCCCACCGGCGTCAGGCCGAGCAGCTCGATGGCCAGCGCCATGGTGTTGGCGGTGTACTGCCCGCCGCAGGCGCCTGCTCCCGGACAGGCGACGTTCTCCAGCTCGGAGAGCGCCTTCGGCGACATCTTCCCGGCCGACACCGCGCCCACGGCCTCGAAGACATCCTGGATGGTGACGTCCCGGCCCTCGTAGCAGCCCGGGGCAATGGAGCCGCCGTAGAGCACCAGGGAGGGCAGATCCAGGCGCAGCAGCGCCATGGCCGCCGCGGGGAGCGTCTTGTCACAGCCCACCAGCGCCACCACGCCGTCGAACATGTGGCCGCGGCACATCAGCTCGATGGAATCGGCGATGACCTCCCGGCTCACCAGCGAGGCGCGCATGCCGTCGGTGCCCATCGTCACGCCATCGCTCACGGAGATGGTGTTGAACTCCATGGGCGTGCCGCCCGCGGCCCGGATGCCCTCCTTCACCTTGGCCGCCAGCCGGCGCAGGTGGAAGTTGCAGGGCATCGTCTCGGTCCAGGTGTTGGCCACGCCGATGATGGGCCGGGACAGGTCCTCGTCGGTGAAGCCAATGGCCTTCAGCATGGCGCGCGCGGGCGCGCGGCCGACTCCCTCGGTGATGGCACGGCTGTGGTGGCGCGGATCTCGGGTCATGGGGGTTCCTGGAGGGCGGTTCTCGGGCGGGAGCGCTACTTGCCGGGCACGTAGGTCAGCCACTCGGCGGAGCGCGGCAGCTCGCCTCGCACGGCCGACTGATAGGCCTGCTGGAGCTTCCGGGTGATGGGGCCCGTGCGGCCGCTGCCGATGGTGCGGAAGTCGATCTCGCGCATGCCGACGATCTCCGCGGCGGTCCCGGTGACGAAGACCTCGTCAGCCATGTAGAGCTGGTCTCGCGAGAGCGGCTGCGCGCTCACCTCCAGGCCCATCTCCCGCGCCAGGATCATCACCGTGTCGCGGGTGATGCCCTCGAGGATCTGCGCCTCGGGCGGCGTCATCAGCCGGTTGCCCTTGATGATGAAGAGGTTGGCGCCCGTGCACTCGGCCACCAGCCCCTGGGCGTCCATCATGATGGCCTCGTCGAAGCCCAGCCGGACGGACTCCGTCTTGGCGAGGAACGAGTTCGGATAGTTGCCGGCGATCTTCGCCTTGGTCATCGCCACGTTGGGGTGGTGGCGCGTGTACGAGGAGACGTTGGCCCGCACGCCGCGCTCGGCGGCCTCGGGACCGAGATAGGCGTTCCACGGCCACACGGCGATGCCCACGTGGGGCTGGCCGCCATCCAGGTTGAGGTTCCATCCTCCGCCCGCGAGGTAGATGAGCGGGCGCAGGTAGCACTCCTCGAAGCCGTTGGCGTGGACCGTCTCCTGGCAGGCCTCGATGAGCTGTCCCACCGTGAAGGGCAGCTCGCGCCAGCCCAGGACCGCGGCCGACTTGTGGAGCCGCTCGATGTGCTCGCGCAGGCGGAAGATCGCCGGGCCGTTCACCGCGCGGTAGCAGCGGATGCCCTCGAACACCGCCATGCCGTAATGCACCGCGGGCGTCATGAAGGGCATCTGCACCTCGCCCCCGGCCATCATCTTCCCGTTCATCCAGATGTACTTGCAGTCCATACGTGTTGCCTCTCTTCAGCGGCTTCGGATGACTTCTCTCTCAGGCGGTGTGCTCCGGCGGGTCGGTCCTCGCGTCGAGCAGGTCCGTGAGCGCGGACTGGGCTCCGCGGGCCATCGCCACGGCGCCGGTGCGCACCAGCTCGATGATTCCGTGAGGGCGCAGCAGCTCGATGAGCCCGTCGATCTTGTCCGGCGTGCCGGTGAGCTCCACCATCACCGAGGCGGGCGTCACGTCGATGGCCCGCGCCCGGAACACCTCGCAGACCTGCAGCACGTTGGGGCGCGTCTTCTCGTCGGACCGGACCTTGATGAGCGCCAGCTCGCGCGCCACCGTCCCCTGGTCCGTCACCTGCTCCACGTAGAGGACGTTGATGAGCTTGTAGAGGTTGGCCTCGAGCAGGCGCGCCTCGCGGTCATCCGCCTCCACCACCAGCGTGATGCGCGAGATGGCCGGGCGCTCGGTGCGCGCCACCGTGAGCGAGTCGATGTTGTAGGCCCGGCGCCGGAAGAGCGAGATGACGCGGTTGAGGACGCCGGGCCGGTCCTCGACGTGGGCGATGAAGGTGTGTTGGCGGGAAGGGTTCATGGCGGGGCTCCTCAGACGGCTCCACTGGTCCAGGGAGAGCTCCCGCCGGGCGCGCTGCCGGACGGAGGACGGCGGATCATGTCGTCCAGGTCCGCGCCCGCGGGCACCATCGGGTAGACGATGTCCTCCTGCTCCACCCGGAAGTCGATGACGGTGGTGCCGGGCTGGGCTCGCGCCTGCGCCACCGCCTCCGGAATCTCCTCTCGCCGGGTGACGCGCAGGCCGTTCAGCCCGTGCGCCTCGGCGAGCTTCACGAAGTCGGGGTTGCGCAGCGCGGTGGCGCTGTAGCGGTTCTCGTAGAAGAACTGCTGCCACTGCCGCACCATGCCCAGGTAGCCGTTGTTGATGATGGCCACGTGGACCTTGATGCCCTCCTGGGCGCAGGTGGACAGCTCGGCCGCCGTCATCTGGAAGCCACCGTCCCCCACCACCACCCAGAGCTCGTCGTCGGGCCGGGCGAAGCGCGCGCCAATCGCGGCCGGCAGCGCGAAGCCCATCGTGCCCAGGCCTCCCGAGGTGATGAGCTGCCGGGGGCGATCGTGCCGGTAGTACTGGGCCTCCCACATCTGGTGCTGGCCCACGTCGGTGACCATGAGCGCCTTGCCCTGCGTCAGCCACCACAGGTCATGGATGACGTGAGCGGCGTAGAGCCGGCCGTTGTGCGGCAGGTACTGGATGTCTCGCACCGCCGAGTCGCCCTTGAGCGCGCGGATGTGCTCCATCCACGGGGTACAGGTGCGCCGCTGGATGCGCGGGAGCAGCCGGGTCAGCGTCCGGCGTAGATCTCCCACCAGCCCCACGTCCACCTTGACGTTCTTGTTGATCTCCGACGGGTCGATCTCGATGTGGATCTTCCGGGCCTTGCGCGCGAACGTCTTCAGGTTGCCCGTCACCCGGTCGTCGAAGCGCATCCCCAGGGCGATGAGGAGGTCCGACTCCTGGATGGACGTGTTCACCCAGGCCTCGCCGTGCATGCCCATCATCCCGAGGCTGAGCGGGTGGGTCGCCGGGAAGCCGCCCAGGCCGAGCAGCGTGCTGGCCACGGGGATGCCGGTCTTCTCCACCAGCTCCATCAGCAGCGGCGCGGCCTCGGCCTTGAGCACGCCATGGCCGGCGAGGATGAGGGGCCGCTCGGCGGCGGCGATGAGCTCGGCGGCGCGGGCCAGCTCATCCTCGGAGGGTTGGTGCTCGGGACGGTAGCCGGGCAGCCGCACCGGCCGGGCCCGCCAGTCGTCCTCGGTGGAGGCCTGCTGCGCGTCCTTGGTGATGTCCACCAGCACGGGCCCGGGGCGCCCCGAGCGGGCGATGAAGAACGCCTCACGGAGGGTGGGCGCGATGTCCTCGACGCGCGTGACGAGGTAGTTGTGCTTGGTGATGGGCAGGGTGACGCCGGTGATGTCCGTCTCCTGGAAGGCGTCGCTGCCGAGAAGCGTGGAGGAGACCTGCCCGGTGATGCAGACGATGGGCGAGGAGTCCAGCATCGCCGTGGCGATGCCCGTCACCAGGTTGGTCGCTCCCGGCCCCGAGGTGGCCAGGCACACGCCCACCTTCCCCGAGGCGCGCGCGTAGCCGTCCGCCATGTGCGCCGCGGCCTGCTCGTGGCGCACGAGCACGTGGCGGGCCGAGCGCTGATGCATGGCATCGTAGATGGGCATGATGGCCCCACCCGGATAGCCAAAGACGACGTCCACGCCCTCGCTGGCGAGGACGTCCCAGACGATCTCGGCGCCGGTGCGTCTGGCCGCGCCGGAGGTGCGCTCCGGGGCGGGGGCTCCCAGCGGAGCACCGGGTTCCATTTCAGGCTGTGTGGCCTTCGGGCCTGCTCCAGGTTTCGTCATTTGCGCCTCCACGGCGGACCGCGTGTGGATTGAGGACGCCGAAAAACGAAAACCCCGCCACCGTTTCCGGGGCGGGGTTTTTCGTTTCGGCCTGGGTGGGGTGATTCAACCAGGTGTCAAAACGGTGGCCCGCTCCCGTGAACGACGAGCAGCACGGCTACCAGCGCTACGCGAACGAAGCCCTGCACGCGCGAGACCGCACCGCGGCACGTCGCCGGGTGCTGGGTGAGCTCGATGCGGGAGGAGAAGTTCGTCATGGCTGCGTCCCTTCATCATGCGTCAACTGTCACGGCGAGTGCAAATCGCTCGACCGCTCTCGGGGTTTTCCCCAGCACACGCCGTCCGCGGCCCCAGAGGGGACGAACGCTCATGGTACGGTCCACGCGCATGAGTGCGGACCTGTTGGGTGACCTCGCGGCCGTGCTGCCACCCGCTGGACTCGTCACCGACGCCGATGTGCTCGAGGCGCATCGCCGGGACCAGGCCTCGTGGGCGGTGGCAGGCACTCCGCGCGTCCTCGTCCGCCCGGCCTCGACGAGCGAAGTCCAGGCCGTGCTCCGGGTCGCCTCCGCCCATCGGGTTCCCGTGGTCGCCCGAGGCGCCGGGTCGGGGCTGACCGGCGGAGCCAACGCCGTGGACGGCGGCATCGTCCTCTCGCTCATGAGGATGAACCGGATCCTCGAGCTGGACCGCCGAGGGCTGTTCGCCGTCGTCCAGCCCGGGGTGCTCAACGCCGCGGTCAAGGCCGCCGCCGCCGAGCAGGGGCTCTGGTACGCGCCGGATCCCGCGAGCTGGGAGTTCTCGAGCATCGGCGGCAACCTCGCCACCAACGCGGGCGGCCTGTGCTGCGTGAAGTACGGCGTGACGGGAGACTCCGTGCTGGGCCTGGAGGCCGTGCTCGCGGATGGCTCCGTCGTCCGCACCGGCGGCCGCACGCACAAGAACGTGGCCGGTTACGATCTCACCCACCTGTTCGTCGGCTCCGAGGGCACGCTGGGCATCATCACCGAGGCCACGCTGCGGCTCCGGCCACGCCCGCCTCCCGCCACGACGCTGGTGGCCTCCTTCCCGACGCTCGTCGCGGCCGGCGCGGCCGTCACGGAGATCATGGCCAGCACCCGCCCCTCGCTCCTGGAGCTGATGGACCGCGCGACCGTCCGCGCCGTCGAGGCGCACCGTCCCATGGGGCTGGACGTCGACGCCGCGGCGCTCCTGCTGGCGCGCTCCGATGCCGGAGGAGACCAGGGCGTCGCGGAGTGCACGCGGATGGCCGCGGCCTGCGAGGCCGCCGGAGCCACCTTCCTCGCGCAGTCCGCCGACGAGGCCGAGGGGGAGCTGCTGCTGGGCGCGCGCCGCCTCGCCTACCCCGCGCTGGAGAGACAGGGGAGCACACTGCTGGATGACGTGGGCGTCCCGCTCTCGCGCATCGTGGACCTGCTCGCGGCCGTCGAGCGCATCGCCGAGCAGCGCGGCGTGCTCATCGGCACCTTCGGACATGCCGGTGACGGGAACATGCACCCCACCCTCGTCTTCGATCGGAATGATCCGGATGCCGTCGCGCGGGCCCAGGCGGCGTTCGACGACATCCTCCTCGTGGTAGGCGAGCTGGGCGGGACGATCACCGGAGAGCATGGCGTCGGCCTGCTCAAGCGTCCCTACCTGGCCCGGCAGCTCGGCCCCGAGACGACGCGGGTCCACACGGCCATCAAGGCGGCGCTCGATCCGCTCGGCATCCTCAACCCCGGCAAGCTGCTCTGATCGCCAGACAGCAGGCCAGCTCCACCGTCGGCCCTCGCCGCCACGGCGGCCGGCGCGGCACGTGAGGCCGGCTCGGACATCCTGACGCCCCGCTGATACATGCCGTGACGGAATGTCACACTGCGTGCTATCCCTATCGGGCTCGCACTGCGTGGGGGACACGGGCACATGGCTTGCCTGCCTGCTCGGCGACCACCCTGCCTGGGCGCGCTTCCCGGAGGAGAAACTCGGTGAGCCATCTCGAGACCCGCAACCTGTCATCCCAACCGAGGCACCACCCTGTGCGCTCGAGCCCGGCGTTCCTCGCCGTGTGCCTGCTGCTGCTGCTTCCCGCCTGCGCGGCGAGAAAGGCCGGCATCTCGGGCGAAGTGAAGGGCACGGAGGGCACGCTGCCCTATGCCCAGGTCTTCCTCACCCAGCCCAACGAGAAGATCGCCAAGCCTCTGCGCTCCTCGGAGGTCCAGCCGGACGGAAGCTTCTGGCTGGAGGTGCCGGGCCCGGGCGACTACCTGCTGTGGCTCGCGGCTCCGGGCTATCCCGCCCAGAGCCTCTTCATCCCGGTGACGCCCGAGGAGCCCGCCGTGTCGCTCCAGGCGACCCTGGCGCCCTACCGCTACGTGGAGCGCTTCGAGAAGCCCTCCGTCATCGGGAGCTGGAACGACTACGCCATGGGCGCCGCCGAGCCGATGGTGCCCCAGCCGGATGGAAGCTGGCTCTTCGAGCGCGAGGTTCCCGGAGACAGCGTCACCTACCAGCTCACGGAAGTGGTGGCCGACGGGAGCACCGTCCCCGGCACCCAGGCGGAGGGCTATGTGATCGACTCGGGGGGCGACTACCAGTGCAAGGTCCGCACGCAGGAGGGCCGGGTCCGCATCCGCTTCGAGCCGGCGAAGCTGCCCCGGAAGGGCGAGGGAGCTCCGCTGCACGCCGTCTTCGAGGCTCCGCACGAGGAGCTGGGCCCCCTCAACGCACTCCACGCCGAGGCAGCCCACCGAGGCCAGGAGGCCCAGCAGGCCTTCGTCGCTCGCAGGGGCAACCCCAAGGTCCGGTCCTTCGACTACGGCGACTTCCCCAAGAAGCTGCTCGCCATCGCGCGGGACTCCAGCAAGTCCGTGCTCACGCGACAGGTCGCGGCGCTGGACCTGCTGGGGCTGCCCTTCTACGAGCCGGCGACGTATCACCCGGGCGCGGAGGGCGAGGCGCTCGCGGCGGAGCTGTTCCAGCTGCTGCCCATCGACAGCCCTCGCTGGGTGCTCTCGCCGCATGGGCCTCCGCGCCTGGTGGGCCTCACCGCCGAGGCGTCCCAGCCGGGGCTGCTGCGGCAGTTCGCCGACCGCAACCCGGAGCCGAAGGTCCGTGCCGGCGCTCTCGTCGCCCTCCTGATGCGAGCCCAGAAGGCGGAAGACACCGCGCAGGTCGCCGCGCTCAGCGAGGAGCTGAAGCCCTACGCCCAAGGCAACCCGCTGGTGCGGATGATGCTCTCGTCCACCCGGACGGACCTCAAGGTGACCAAGGGCCAGCCCGCGCCCTCCTTCTCCGCCGAGCTGCTGGGCGGACAGGGCACCGTCTCCCGCGAGAGCCTGGCGGGCCGCTTCTACCTCGTGGACTTCTGGGCCGTGTGGTGCGCGCCCTGCGTGGAGGAGATCCCCCGGCTTCACACCGCCTTCGAGCGGTTCCAGGGGCGTGGAGGCTTCACCATCCTGAGCGTCTCCCTGGACCGCTCGGTGGAGCAGGTGCGGCAGTTCCGCGAGAAGTGGAAGATGCCGTGGCTCAACGTCTTCGCGGGGGCCAGCTTCGAGTCACCGCTGCCCAAGGCCTTCGAGGTGCAGTCCATCCCCTCCGCCGTCCTGGTGGATGCCCAGGGCCGCATCGTCGCCAAGGACATGGAGCTGCGCGGAGAGCAGCTCGAGCGCACCCTGGACGCCCTCCTCCCCGCGAAGTAGGAGGCCGAGCAGGCGCACGTGGAGTGCGGCCGGCTGGGCTCCCCGCCTCCACCCCCGCATCTGACCCGCCAGTCAGTGCAGCGGGTGCGCTACGCTGCCCGGGACGTGGACCACCGATTCCAGATCAACCTCCGCGGGGTCATCGACCTCCTGTCCCACCACCTGTACAGCTCCCCCGGCGTCTACGTCCGGGAGCTGCTGCAGAACGCCACGGATGCCATCCGGGCCCGGCAGCTCCTGGAGCCCGGCCACGAGGGCACCGTCCGGGTGGAGCTCATCGAGAAGCAGGACGGCGGGCTGCCTACCCTGCTCTTCAGCGATGACGGCATCGGCCTGACGGAGGAGGAGATCCACCGCTTCCTGGCCACCATCGGCGAGAGCTCCAAGCGCGAGGCGCTGGCCGAGCGCCGCAACGACTTCATCGGCCAGTTCGGCATCGGCCTGCTGTCGTGCTTCATGGTGTGCGACGAGCTGCTCGTGGTGACGCGCTCGGTGAAGGGCGACGGGCGGACCATGGAGTGGCGGGGCCGGCATGACGGCACCTACTCCGTGCGGCCCTCCGAGCACCCGCTCGAGCGCCCGGGCACCCAGGTCTTCCTGGTGGCCCGGCAGGACGCGGCCGAGTTCTTCACCGTCGAGCGGGTGCGCCAGCTCGCCCTCCACTACGGCGGGCTGCTGCCCTTCCCCATCCTGCTCACGGCCGACGGCCGGACGAGCCGCATCAACACCGAGGGAGCCCCCTGGCGCCGCAAGTACGAGAGCGCGGGAGACCGGCGCGCGGCGCTGCTGGCCTACGGGCGCGAGGTGTTCGGCTCGGACTTCATCGACTGCATCCCGCTGAAGTCCCCCGCGGGAGACGTGGAGGGCGTGGCCTTCGTGCTGCCCTTCAGCCCGCACTACAACGCGAAGCAGAAGCACCGCGTGTACCTGAAGAACATGCTCCTGTCCGAGAGCGCGGAGAACCTGCTGCCGGACTGGGCCTTCTTCGTGAAGTGCGTGGTGAACGCCAACGAACTGCGCCCCACCGCCAGCCGCGAGTCCTTCTACGAGAACGAGACGCTGGGCAAGGCCCGCCAGGCCCTGGGCCAGGCGCTGCGGCGCTACCTCATCGAGCTGGCCAAGGACGACCCGCGCGCCCTGCAGCGCCTCATCTCCCTGCACGGGCTGTCGGTGAAGGCGCTCGCGCTGGATGACGATGACTTCTACCGGCTCGTCATCGGCTGGCTGCCCTTCGAGACGTCCATGGGGATGATGACGCTGGTGGACTACCGCCGCTCCAACCCCACCGTGCGCTACGTCTCCTCGCTGGACGACTTCCGGCAGGTGTCGCGGGTGGCCGCGGCGCAGGGCCTGTGCGTGGTGAATGCCGCGTACACCTATGACACGGACCTCATCGAGAAGCTGCCGCGCATCTTCCCGGACTCGCAGGTGGAGCCCTTCACCGCGGCGGAGCTGCCGCAGAGCTTCGACGAGCTGACGCTGGACGAGCGCGAGGAGGTGTTCCCGCTCATCAAGCAGGCCGAGCTGGCGCTCCAGCCGTTCCGCTGCGACGTGGCGGTGAAGAAGTTCCGTCCCAAGGAGGTGCCCACGCTCTACAGCGTGGACGCGGAGGGCTCCTTCCGGCGCGACGTGGAGCGCAGCCGCGAGGAGAGCGACGACCTGTACGGCTCCATGATGGACAGCATGCTCACCGGCGCCCAGGGCGGCGACCGGGCCCTGCTGACCTTCAACTTCCTCAACCCGGTGGTGCGCAAGCTGGCGGGGGTGGCGGACCGCAAGCTGATGAAGCTGTCGGTGGAGATGCTGTATGTGCAGGCGCTGCTGCTCGGCCACCGCCCGCTGAGCGCCATGGAGATGGCCCTGCTCAACCAGGGCCTGCTGGGGCTCATCGCGGGGCGGCTGGACGGCGGTGGGGGAGAGGACTCGGGCCGGGGAGGGATGCATTGACCGCGCGGGACTGGCGTGAGCAGGTGCAGGAGCTGAGGGATCGCGCCGCCCGCCTGCGACACGGCGAGGCCAAGGTCATGGCCTTCGAGGAGGCGGTGCGCCTGGCAGACACCCACGGCGACCTGGAGCTGGCCTTCGAGCTGCGGGACGAGCTCATCGACGCGGCCACCTTCGGCGGCTTCCCGGACAAGGCCCTGGTGGCCTTCGCGTGGTGCCGCGCCCAGACGAAGAAGAGCCCGGAGCGCTTCGACGCGGAGCAGCTCCTGTGGAAGCAGAAGTGGGTGGTGGGCCGGCTGGACGACTTCCCGCACATCACCCTCAAGCAGATCCACGACGCGCTGGACGACATCGAGCAGACGTACGCCAAGGTGGATGCCGGCAAGCGCGCCGTCCTCAAGCTGCGCTACCAGACGGCAAGGGACCTGGGCGACGAGGCCGCGACCCAGCGGTACTGGGACCAGTGGATCTCCGCGCCGCGCGACTTCCTCACCGACTGCCGCGCGTGCGACCTGGACGACGAGATCGACCACCACATCGACCTGGGCGAGTACACGAAGGCGCTGGAGAAGGCCCGTCCCATCCTCGAGGGCCGCAGCGGCTGCGCGGAGATCCCCCACCTGACCTACGGCAGCGTCCTCTACCCGCTGCTCAAGCTCGGGCGGCTGGAGGAGGCGCGGGACTGCCACCTGCGCGGCTACCCGATGATCTCTCGCAACCGGGACTTCCTGGCCTGCGTGGGCGAGCACGTGGAGTTCCTGGCGCTCACGGGCAACCTGTCTCGTGGGCTGACGCTGTTCGAGCACCACCTCGGCTGGGCGCTGGACCATGCGAGCTGGCGGGATCGCTTCACGTTCCACACCGCGGCGGAGTTCCTGCTGTCCCGTCTGCTGGCCGAGGGCCGCGACACGGTGAGCCTGCGGCTGCCGAAGGCCTTCGCGCTGCACCAGCGCCAGGGCACCTACGACACGCGCGAGCTCCATGGCTGGGTGGACACCCAGGCGAAGGAGATCGCCGCCCGGTTCGACAGCCGCAACGGCACGGACCGCTTCCAGAAGCTGCTGGAGCGCACGCGGCAGCTGGAGAAGGACGTGTGGCCGTTCCCCATCGAGACGACTACGGGTCCGAGCTAGACGGGCGCGGCGTGGAGAGGATGGGGACATAGCAGGCCCCCCTCCACTCGTAGGCGAAGTCCGGGCAGTCCGGGGGCAGCGCGTCGTGCTTCATCCAGCAGCCTCCCAGGATCTCCAGGGTCCCCAGGCAGGGAGGTCGCCGCTGGCCCGGCAGCGGCTCCAGGGGAAGGCCCGCGCTGAACACCCCGCCCCAGTAGGGGACGGGAGCCTCGAAGGTCGCTGAGGTGATGGGCACGCCGTCGCCCAGATCCACCTTTCCGCCATCCCGCGGATCCGCGTCGGGCCCCTCCGCTGTCACCATGAGCGGCGCGTCCAGGAGCACCTCGTTGCCGAACTCCGGTGGGGGAGACTTCGTGAGCAGGGGCATCGCCACCGCGGCTCCCGCCAGGCTCAGCCACACCCAGCGCGTCCGCCTCGAGACGCGGGACGGCTCCTTCCAGGAGCCTGGCTGCGCGGGAGCCGGCGGAGTGCTCGCGCGGGTGTCCCGTGGCGCCTCGCTCTCCGCGAGCTCCTCCAGGGCCTCGGCCAGCTCCCGGGCCGTGCCTCGCTCGTCGGGCTCCACCGCGAGCATCTTCAAGATCAGCGCATCGAGTCGCGGAGACACCCGGGGGTTGAGCTCCCGGGGAGGCCTGAGCTCCGCTCCCTCTCCGTGCCACACCTCGGAGCCGTCCACGCTGGGATCCGTGGGTGGCGGGTACTGGGCCGTGACCAGTCGGTAGGCCATGACTCCGAGCGCGAAGACATCACTCCTGGGCTGGGCGCCGTCGTGGACCCGGGGAGGGCCGCCATGGCTCCGGGCGAGCTGCCACGCCTCGGGGCTGCGGTAGGCGTGGTGGCTCGCGCCCAGGCCCGTCAGGACCACGCGCTCCCCCTCCCGCGTCACCAGCGTGGTGTCTCCGTGGATGTCCAGGGGGAGCCCTCCCACCACGTGCGTGGCCGCGAGCGCCCCCGCCACCTGCGCCAGCAGCCGGGCCACCTGGCACGACGAGGGCTCGTGCGCGGCGGCCCAGTCATAGAGGGGCGTCCCCTCTACCCACTCCAAGACGATATAGGGATAGAGGACGCCTCCCGGAGAGCGCCACACCCCGCTGTCTCGCAGGCTGGGGACGGCCGGGTGGTGGAGGCGGGACAGCAGCGCCACCTCGCGCTCGAAGTGGGGCTCCAGCTCCGTCAGCGCGATCTTCAGCGAGACGAACTCCGGGGGCTCCTGGCCCTCCTTCGCCGCGCGGTAGACGATGCCATGGCTGCCTCGGCCTCGCCTGCCCACCAGGCGCCACGGCCCCACGGACGTCCCCGGCCGGAGGAAGGCGGGGTGCAGATCCATCGAGCGAGGAACCTCCATCAGGGACGACCTCGCGGTGAGAGGGGCAGCCGGCTCATGACCGTCCAGCACCCTACTCCATCAGTAGGTCGCTGTCAGCCCTCCCTGATGGGTGGTCCTGGGGCCCGAGGTGCGTACTCGCGCCGCAGCACCTTCTTGTCCACCTTGCCCGTGGCTGTCCTCGGCAGCTCCGCCACGAAGTGCGCCGCGTCCGGCAGCCACCAGCTCGCCACCCTCGGACGCAGGTGCTCCACCAGCTCCTCGAAGGAGACGCGGGACTCCGGCTGGCGGACCACCACCGCCACGGGACGCTCGCCCCAGTGCTCGTGGGCCACGGCGATGACCGCCACCTCCTTCACTCCCGGGTGGGCCATCAGGTGGTTCTCCAGCTCCACCGAGCTGATCCACTCGCCGCCGGACTTCACCAGGTCCTTCGTCCGGTCCACGATGCGCAGCGCGCCGTGCGCGTCGAGCGTGGCCACGTCCCCCGTGCGCAGCCAGCCGTCCCGGAAGCGCTCCTCGCCCGCCGCGCCCCGGAAGTAGCGGCTCGCCCCCCAGAGCCCCCGCGTCTCCAGCTCTCCCACGGAAGTGCCGTCCCAGGGCAGCTCGCGCCCCGCTCCGTCCACCACCCGCAGCTCGATGCCCGGCACGGCGGCGCCCTGCGTCGCCAGCGGTGCGAGCCGCTCCTCGGGAAAGCCCTCCTCCCGGGCCCGCGCCATCGTCCCGCTCGGCCCCAGCTCCGTCATGCCCCAGGCGTGCAGGAACGAGATGCCGTGCTCGGCGAAGCGCTGGATGGTGCGCATGGGCAGGGGCGCTCCTCCACACAGGATGCGCCGCAGAGAGGACAGCTCGTGCTTGCCCTCGCGCAGCACCGGCTCGAAGGCGTTCCACACGGTGGGCACCGCGGCGGCCAGGGTGACGCGCTCCCGCTCGATGAGGCGGGCCACGGAGCCCGCGTCGAGCCTCGGCCCTGGCAGCACCAGCGCCGCGCCCGCGAAGGCCGCCGAGTACGGAAGCCCCCACCCGTTGGCATGGAAGAAGGGCGCCAGGGGGAGCACCACGTCGCGCTCCGACACGGCCATGGAGTCCACCATCAGCGCGCCCATGGCATGCAGCACGAGCGAGCGGTGCGAGTACTCCACGCCTTGCGGCCGGCCCGTCGTCCCGCTGGTGTAGCAGAGGCTCGCGGGCGTGCGCTCATCCACCTCGGGGAGGTTCTCGAGGGGCGCCTCGGCCGCGAGCAGCTCCTCGTAGCGGGGCGCTCCCGCGAAGGCAGGAGCCACCTCGGCCTCCTCGCCCATCACCACCCAGTGGCGGACGTGGCCGAGCCGGCTCCGCAGCTCCGCCAGCACCGGCGTGAGCGAGGCATCCACGAACACCACCGCGTCCTCGGCCTCGCGCGACACGTGCACCACGTCGTCCGGATGGAGGCGGACGTTGATGGGGTGGACGATGGCCCCCAGCAGGGGCACTCCCAGGAGCAGCTCCAGATGCTGGTGGTGGTTCCACCCGAAGGTGGCCACCCGCTCCCCCGGGCGAACCCCGAGCCGCCTCAGCGCACCGCACAGGCGCAGCGCGCGCTCCGTCACCTGCGCCCACGTGCGCCGCTCCCCTCCCTCCGGCCGGGCGGTGACCACCGGCCTGGCGCCGCCGATCCGGGCCGCGCGACGCAGCACGAGGGAGAGCGTGAGAGGAAGCTCGCTCATCTCCGCTCCCCTCGCGCGGAGACGTCACTCACGAAGGCCACGCTCGATTCCTCGGACATCACTCCTCCTCCCAGCGGGCCTCATCATCCAGGGCGGGAGCCGCCCAGGCACCGCGCGATGCTCGGCCCCCAGGCGCGGAGTGTTCCCTTTGGCACACGCCCCGAATGCCTCCAGGGTCCGACGAGACCCGAGCAGCGGCGGGGGCAGGCACTCCCTCGTCTTCTCCCGGAAGTCGAGCAGGCGTGAACGCGGAGGCTACCTATCTTCTTTGTGAGGTCTCTCATGCGTACTCGCAGACTTGGATGGTTGCTGGCACTGCTCGTGGTCGGGTGCATTCCCGAGCCCCGGCTGCAGCCACGTCCGGACGCCCGCGTCCTTGCGGGGGATGAGGGGGCCGCCGTCGCGGAGGCCAACGGCGTGCGGCTCATCGCGGACGGCGAGGCCTGGAAGGGCCACCCGTCGAACCTCGAGCGCCGCCTGACGCCCGTGGAGGTCCGACTGGAGAACCAGAGCGGACGGGCGCTGAGCATCCGCTACAGCGCCTTCGAGCTCCTCGGGGCGTCGCGCTTCGAGTACGCCGCGCTCTCACCGCTGGCGCTGGAGGAGGCCAACGCCTCGCAGCCTCGGTGCATCGCCGGGTACCAGCCCGGATACTGGCGCATGGGCGCCACCTGGGGACCCTACCGAGCGTGGAACCGTGGCTACGCCTGGGGCTCACCCTGGCGCTCACCCTGGTGGCCGAGCCCCTACTACGACCCGTTCTACGGTCCCTACGGCCCGCCGTACTCCGTCCGGTGCGAGGAGCCGCTCCCCACGCAGGACATGTTGGACGAGGCCCTGCCCGAGGGCACCCTGGAGAGCGGGGGCACCGTCGCCGGCTTCCTCTACTTCCCAGCGGTCGGCGAGCGCGAGCGACAGGTCATCCTGCAGGCCAGCCTGGTGGACGCCACCACGGGCGAGCGGTTCGGCCAGCTGAGCATCCCGTTCCAGGTGCGCCGCTGACGGACTGCGGGCGCGGGAGCGCACTCCCACGCCCGTCCAACACCTCAGGCCCTCTTGCCGAACTCCACCTCCAGCGTGGCCTTCACCGCGGGCCGGGCCGCGATGCGGTCCCGGAAGGCCTGCAGCGCGGGCCACGGGCTCAGGTCCATCCCCAGCGGCTGGGCCCAGCCGAGCATGACGAAGAGGTAGGAATCCGGCGCGGAGAACTGCTCTCCCATGAGGAACGGCTTGCCCTGCATCTTCTGGACGATGAAGTCGAAGCGCTTTCCCGCCCGCTCGAGGTTGGACTTCTTCTCGGCATCGGAAATGCCCGGCCGGAAGCATGCGGCGAGGGGCTTGTAGACCTCGGAGGCCAGGAAGGCGAGCCACTCCTGCAGGCGATAGCGCTCGAGCGTCCCGCTGGCGGGCGCGAGCTTCGCCTCTGGCTTCTGGTCGGCGATGTACTGGGAGATCGCGGGGTTCTCGGTGAGGATCTCCCCGTTATCCAGCTCCAGCGCCGGCACATAGCCCTTGGGGTTGATGCTGTAGTAGTCCGTGCCCTTCTCGGTCTTGTGCGTGGCCAGATCGACCTTCACCAGATCGAACTTCAAGCCTGCCTCTCGCAGCAGGATGTGCGGGTTCTGCGAACAGGAGCCAGGGGTGTAGTAGAGCTTCAAGCGGAGCCTCCTCCATATGGGTGGATGGGGGCTCCCTTATAAGAGTGCTTCGCCTGGCACGCACGACGACCGACACGATTCCTCGCCTCGAGTGTGGAGCGAGTCAACATCCCCCCACTCAGCGCTTGAGGTTGCGAAAGGGATTGTTGAATGGCTCGGGGCCCTTCTTGTCCGCCGGGGCAGGTTTGCTTCCGGAAGGACGCGCTGGCGGCGGCCCCTTTGCACCCGAGGGGCTCGTCGTCATGCGGCCCGCGCTCCCCGCCGGGGCCCGCCCCGAGGACGGCGCGGGCGCTCCTCCCTCCTGCACCGCTCGCACCGAGAGCCCCAGCCGCTTGCGCGCCAGGTCCACGGAGAGGACCTTCACCGTGAGCCGGTCGCCCACCTTCACCACCTCGGACGGGTCCTTCACGAAGCGCGTGGAGAGCTGGGACACGTGGACGAGCCCGTCCTGGTGCACGCCCACGTCCACGAAGGCGCCGAACGCGGTGACGTTGGTCACCACGCCTTGCAGCACCATGCCCTCCTTCACGTCCTCCAGCGTCTTCAGGTCATCTCGCAGCGCGGGCGCGGAGAAGTCTCCGCGCGGATCGCGGCTGGGCTTCTCCAGCTCGGAGAGGATGTCGCGGAGCGTCAGCTCTCCCAGGTCCGGCCCCAGGTAGCGCTTCGGATCGATCTTCCGCACCAGCTCCACGTTGCCCACCAGCGCGCCCACCTCCACGCCCAGGTCCTTCGCCATGCGCTCGACGACGGGGTAGCGCTCGGGGTGGACGGCGCTCGCGTCGAGCGGCTCAGGGCCGCGCACGCGCAGGAAGCCCGCCGCCTGCTCGAACGTCTTGGGCCCCAGGCCGCTGACCTTGAGCAGCTCGCGCCGCGTGGAGAAGGCGCCCTTCTTGCTCCGGTGCGCCACCAGCTTCTTCGCCAGCGACGGCCCCACGCCGGACACGTGCTCCAGCAGCTGCGGCGAGGCGGTGTTCACGTCCACCCCCACCGCGTTCACGCACGAGTCCACCACCTCGCCCAGCTTCTTCTTGAGCAGCCCCTGGTCCACGTCGTGCTGGTACTGCCCCACGCCGATGCTCTTGGGGTCGATCTTCACCAGCTCCGCCAGCGGATCCTGCAGCCGGCGGCCGATGGAGACGGCGCCGCGCAGGGACACGTCCAGCTCCGGGAACTCCTCGCGCGCCACCTCGGAGGCCGAGTACACGGAGGCGCCCTGCTCGCTCACGGAGACGATGGGCACCTTCGTCTCGAGCTTCTCCAGCACCTCGCGCACGAAGCCCTCCGCCTCGCGGCTGCCGGTGCCGTTGCCCACGGCGATCAGCTCGGGCTTGTGCTTCTGGATGACCGCGGCGAGCTGCCGGGCGGCGCGGGCGCGCTCGTCCGGCGAGCGCTCCGTGTAGAGGGTGGCCGTCTCCGCCACGCTCCCGGTGGCGTCCAGCATCACCATCTTCACGCCGGTGCGCAGGCCCGGGTCCAGCGCCACCACCGGCCGCGTGCCCGCGGGCGGGGCCAGCAGCAGGTGGCGCAGGTTCTCGCCGAACACGCCGATGGCCTGGCGATCCGCGCGCTCCTTGAGCTCGGCGCGCAGCTCCGACTCCAGCGACGGGCCCATCAACCGCTCCCAGGCGTCCGCCGCCGCGGCGCGCAGCTCCGAGGCGAAGAGCGCCTGCGGCCTCGTCACCACGCGGGACGTCAGCAGGCCCTGGGCCTCGTCATCCGGGAAGAGGACCTTCACCCGCAGCACCTGCTCGGCCTCGCCGCGCAGCAGCGCCAGCACGCGGTGGGAGGGGGCCTGGGTGAGCGGCTCCTCGTGCTCGTAGTAGGACTCGAACTTGGTCGTCTCGCCCTTCTTCGCGGGCGCCACCTCCGAGCGCAGGCGGCCCTTCTGGACGCACAGCTCGCGCGCGGCCCGGCGCAGCGGCGCATCCTCGGCGACGCGCTCGGCGCAGATGTCCCTGGCGCCCGCGAGCGCCGCCTCCAGGTCCGGCACGCCCTTCTCCGCGTCCACGAAGGGGCGCACCCGCGCGTTCCGGTCCTCGCCGCGCTGGCCCTCCTGCTTCCAGAGCAGATCGGCGAGCGGCTCCAGCCCCCGCTCCCGGGCGATGGCGGCCCGGGTGCGGCGCTTGGGCTTGTAGGGCAGGTAGAGGTCCTCCAGTTCCGTGCGCGTCCTGGCGCGCTGGATGGCCTTCTCCAGCTCCGGTGTCAGCTTCCCCTGGCTCTCGATGGTGCGCAGGATGGTGTCGCGCCGCGAGTCGAACTCGGCGCGCTCGGCGGCGCGGTCGAGGATCGTCTGGATCTGCACCTCGTCCAGGCCGCCGGTGGCTTCCTTGCGGTAGCGGGCGATGAAGGGGACGGTGGCGCCCTCGGCATTGAGCGCGAGGGTCTTGTCCACCTGCTCGGGCTTGAGGCCCAGCTCCTGGGACAACTCGACGGCGTAGGCGTGCATGGCGGGGGCAACCTATCACCCGCCGCCCTTCTTGCCTACTTCCACCCACACCCCCTCTCAGGAGGGCCTGGAGGACGGCGGTGCTTCCACGAGCCACCGCCTGTCCCGACCGGCGACTACTCAACCTTCACGGTGTATGCGCCCGTCGTCGAAGAGGCACTCTGCACCCGGAAGTAGTGCGTGCCTCCGCCCGAAACGGCGTTGAAGGTACGAGGGCTCGAGCCGGTGGAGAGCACCGTCGTCCTGTCCGGAGCGTACACGGTGATGGTGGTGGAGATGCCCGTCGTAATCACCGTATAGGTGGTGCCGGAGCCGAGCCCCATCGAGAAGAAGTCCACGTCTCCGACGACCTCGATGGAGCCCGAGACCGCGGTGCCCAGCGTGAGGGCCGTGGCTCCCGTGGTGGTGTCCGAGTGATCATCCGTTCCCAGGTCCAGCAGCTGGAAGGAGTAGGTGTTGGAGGTAGACCAGTTGGCGGCCACCGCTCGCGCGTAGTAGGTGCCCGCCGTGGCGAAGAGGTACCGGGCCCGAGCGCTCGTGTTGCTGAGGGTGTCCGAGGCCAGCGTCGTGCCTGCCGCGTCCGTCAGGTACACGTTGCAGTTGATGATCGAGGAGTTGCAGTAGAACTCGTAGAGGTGGCCGGCCTCGGCATTGAACGAGAACCAGTCCACGTCCCCTGACACCTCGAACTTCGCGGGCGCCTGCGTGGTGGACGGCACGATGGGCGTGGCCCCGGCCTGCGTGTCCGCGTGGTCATCCACCCCCAGGTCCGCCAGCTGGTATTGGTAGGTGTTGGTCCTGCTCCAGTCGGCGGCCACCACCCGCACGGAGTAGGTGCCCGCCGCGTTGAACTCCCAGCGCACCCGCGCGGACGTGTTGGTGGTGGTGTCCGACACCACCGTGGTGCCTGCCGCGTCCGTCAGGTACACGTTGCAGTTGATGGTCGAGCTGTTGCAGTAGAACTCGTAGACGTGGTCAGCCTCGGCGCTGAACGAGAACCAGTCCACGTCCCCTGACACCTCGAACGTCGCGGCCGTCAGCGCGGTGGACGGCACGATGGGCGTGGCCCCGGCCAACGTATCCGCGTGGTCATCCACCCCCAGGTCCTCCAGCTGGTATTGGTAGGTGTTGGTGCTGTTCCAGTCAGCGGCCACCACCCGCAGGTAGTAGGTGCCCGCCGCGCTGAACTCCCAGCGCTTAATCGACCCGCCGGTGGTGCAGTAGAACTCGTAGATGTGGCCGGCCTCGGCGTTGAACGAGAACCAGTCCACGTCCCCTGCCACCTCGAACGTCGCGTCCGTCAGCGCGGTGGACGGCACGATGGGCGTGGCCCCGGCCAGCGTGTCCGCGTGGTCATCCACCCCCAGGTCCGTCAGCTGGTAGCGATAGGTGTTGGTGGCTTCCCAGTCGGCGGCCACCACCCGCAGGTAGTAGGTACCCGCCGCGTTGAACTCGTAGCGCACCCGGGCGAACGTGTTGGTGGAGGTGTCCGCCACCACCGTGGTGCCCGCCGCATCCGTCAGGTACACGTTGCAGTTAATGTACCCGCCAGTGGTGCAGTAGAACTCGTAGATGTGGCCCGCCTCGGCGTTGAACGAGAACCAGTCCACGTCCCCCGGCACCTCGAACGTCGCGTCCGTCAGCGTGGCGGACGGCACGATGGGCGTGGCCCCGGCCAACGTATCCGCGTGGTCATCCACCCCCAGGAGCTGCAGCTGGAAGGAGTAGGTGTTGGTGGTGCTCCAGTCGGCGGCCACCACGCGCACGTAGTAGGTGCCCGCCGTGTTGTACTCGTAGCGCACCCGAGCGGTCGTCAAGGTGGCGGTGTCCGAGGCCAGCGTCGTCCCCGCCGCGTCCGTCAGGTACACGTTGCAGTTGATGTTGCCGCCGGTGCTGCAGGTGAACTCGTAGATGCGGCCGGCCTCGGCGGTGAACGAGAACCAGTCCACGTCCCCTGCCACCTCGAACGTCGCTGACGTCTGCGTGGTGGACGGCATGATGGGCGTCGCCGTGGCCAGCGTGTCTCCGTGGTCATCCACCCCCAGGTCCCGGACCCGATACGTGTAGGCGCCGAAGGTTGTCGTGCCTGGCTGGATGCGGAAGTAGTACGTGCCCCCGGTGTTCAGCTCGACCCGCACCCTCGCGGAGGTGGTGCTGGCGGTGTCCGAGGCAATCGTCGTCCCGGTCGAGTCCATCAACACCAGATCGCAATCGAAGGCCGAGGTGGTGCACTCCACCTCGTAGATGTGACCGGCCCCGGCGTTGAACGAGAACATGTCCACGTCCGCCGAGGAGTCGATCCTGCCGTTGCTGAAGGTGCTGGAGGGCGTCACCGGCGTGGCGTCCGCCAGCGTGTTGCCATGGTCGTCCGTCCCCAGGTTCTTCAGCTGGTAGGTGTAGTCGCCGATCGTCGCCGTCCCGCTGTAGACCCTCACGTAGAACGTGCCGGCCACTCGCACCAGGTACGTCACCTTGGCGCCAGCGTTGGAGCTGGTGTCGCTCTGCACCACGGTGCCGCTGGCATCGTAGAGCACCACGTTGCAGTCGATGACGCTGCTGGAGCAGCTGAACTCATACGTGGTGCTCAGCGCGCCCGAGAATGAGAAGTGGTCCAGATCTCCCAGCGTCTCGATGCGCCCGGTGGTGCTCGTGGTGGACGGGGTGATCGGCGTGGCGGTGGCAATCGAGTCCCCGTGGTCATCCACTCCGACATCCTTGAGCTGGTAGGAGTAGCTGCCCGTCACCGTGGTCGAGGCAGTCCCGAACCGCAGCCTCACGTAGTACGTGCCCGCTGTTCCCAGCTCGGCGACGATCTTCGCCGAGAGGCTGGACCCCACGTCCTGCACCACCACCGTCCCGCTGGAGTCCACCAGCGTCAGGTCGCAGTCGCCCGCGGCTCCCGTGCAGGAGAACTCGTAGATGCGGCCCGCGGTGGCGCTGAACGAGAAGACGTCGAAGTCCCCCGCCGTCTCGATCTGACCGGGCGCGGTGCTCGCCATCGGGGTGATGGGCGTGGCCGTCGCGTCGGTGTCCCCGTGGTCATCCATCCCCAGGTCCTGGACCCGATAGGAGTAGTTGCCGAAGGCGGACGAGCCCGACTGGATCTGGAAGCAGTACGTGCCCGCCGTGGCCAGCTCCCTGCGCACCTTCGCGCTGAGCGTGGTGCCGGTATCCGAGGCAATCGTCGCCCCGGTCGAGTCCATCAACACCAGGTTGCAGTCGAAGGCCGAAGTGCTGCACTCCACCTCGTAGATGTGACCCGCGATGGCGCTGAACGAGAACACGTCCACGTCCGCCGCGGCGTTCATCCTGGCGTTGGCGAAGGTGCTGGAGGGCGTCACCGGCGTGGCGTCCGCCAGCGTGTTGCCGTGGTCATCCGTCCCCAGGTTCTTCAGCTGGTAGGTGTAGTCGCCGACCGTGGCCGTCCCGCTGGACACCTTGATGAAGTAGGTCGCCGCCGCGCGGACCAGGTACGTCACCTTGGCGCTGGTGCTGCTGCCCGTGTCGGACTGCAGCACGGCGCCGCTGGCGTCATAGAGCACCACGTCGCAATCGATGGCGCTGCTGGAGCAGCTGAACTCGTACGTCGTATTCAGCACACCGGCGAACCTGAAGAAGTCCACGTCCCCGAGCGTCTCCACCCGACCCGTGCTGCTCGTCGTGGATGGCGTGATGAGCGTGGCGGTGGCAATCGAGTCCCCGTGGTCATCCGCTCCGACATCCTTGAGCTGGTAGGAGTAGCCGCCCATCACCGTGGTCGAGGCATTCCCGAACCACAGCCTCACGAAGTACGTGCCCGCCGTCCCCAGCTCGTAGACGATCTTCGCCGAGGAGGCCGGGGTCACGTCCTGCGCCAGCACCGTCCCGCTGGAGTCCACCAGCGCCAGGTCGCAGTCACCCGCGGCTCCCGTGCAGGAGAACTCGTAGATGCGGCCCGCGGTGGCGCTGAACGAGAAGACGTCGAAGTCCCCCGCCGTCTCGATCTGACCGGGCGCGGTGCTCGCCATCGGCGTGATGGGCGTGGCCGTCGCGTCGGTGTCCCCGTGGTCATCCACCCCCAGGTCCTGCAGCCGGTACGAGTAGCTGCCGAAGGCGGATGAGCCCGACTGGATCTGGAAGTAGTACGTGCCTCCCGTGGCCAGCTCGACCTTCACCCGGGCATTGCTGGCGCTCGTCGTGTCGGAGGCCACCGTCACCCCCGCCGCGTTCATCAGCACCAGGTTGCAGTCGAAGGCGGAGGTCGTGCACTCGATGTCATAGATGTGACCCGCCACCGCCGTGAACGAGAACATGTCCACGTCCGACACGACTTCGATGCTCGCGTTGCTGAAGGTGCTCGACGGCGTCACCGGGGTGGCGTTGTCGATCGTGTTGCCGTGGTCGTCGGGGCCCAGGTCCCTGAGCTGATACGTGTAGTCGCCCAGGGTCGGCGTCCCGCTGGACACCTTGACGAAGAAGGTCCCCGCGGAGCGCACGACATAGGACACCCGGGCGCTGGCGCTGGAGCGCGTGTCGGACTGCAGCACGGCCCCGTTGGCGTCATAGAGCACCACGTTGCAGTCGATCGCGCTGCTGGAGCAGGTGAACTCGTAGGTGGTGTTGCTCGCGCCGGGAAACGAGAAGAAGTCCTCGTCCCCGAGCGTCTCCGCCCGGCCCGTGCTGCTCGTGGCGGACGGGACGATGGGGGTGGCGGTGGCCCGGCTGTCCCCATGGTCGTCCACCCCGAGGTCCTGGAGCTCATAGGTGTAGGTCCCCAGCGCGCCGCTGCCGCTCGAGACGTGGAAGTAGTAGGTCCCCGCGGCGATGAACTCGAACGCGACGAGCGCGTTCGCCGAGGGACCGCTGTCGGAGGCCAGCACCGTCCCCGCACCGTCCCTGAGCACCACGTTGCAGTCGAACGCCGCCGCGCAGGTGAACTGGTAGATGCGGCCCTGCACCGCCTCGAAGGAGAAGACGTCCACATCGGTGGGGCTGTTCATCTTCCCGTCCCGCGGAGGGGCTCCCGGCGTCACCGGTGTCGCGGTGCCCGTGGTGTCGCCGTGGTCATCCAGCCCCAGATCCCGCAGCTGGTAGCCATAGGTCCCCGTGGCGCTGCCCGAGCCGCCTCCCTTCACTCGCAGGTAGTACGTGCCCGCGGTGATGAGCTGGAGGCGCACGAGCGCCGTCAAGCGGGAGGAGTTGTCCGCGATCAGCACCGTCCCCGTCGAGTGCACCAGCTCCACGTTGCAGTCGACAGTCGTGCCGGTGCACGTGAACTCGTAAAGGTGCTCGGCCGTTGCGGAGAAGGAGAACACATCCACGTCGCCCGCGAGCTCCAGCGTGCCATTGGCCACGGGAGCCCCGGCCGTGATGGCGGTGGCGCTGGCCAGGTCATCCCCGTGGTCATCCACGCCGAGATCCACGATCTGGTACGAATACGTCCCCGCCGAGCTCGAGGCGCTGGCGATCCGGAAGTAGTAGATCCCCGCCGGACCCACCTCGTAGACGACCCGCGCGTTGGCGCCACTGCTGGAGCCGAGCACCGTCCCCGTCCCGGAGAGCAGCTCGAGCGCGCAGCTCAGGTTGGTGCTGGTGCAGGTGATCTCGTAGATGTGGCCCGCGAGCGCGCTGAAGGAGAAGAGATCCACGTCCGTGGACGTGTCGATCCGTCCGCCCGCGGCGGGCCCTCCCACGACGACCGGGGTGGCGGTGTCGGTGGTGTCACCGTGCTCATCGGTCCCCAGGCCCACCAGCTGATACCCGTAGCTGCCGGTGGCCGTCGCCGTGCTCTTCACGTGCAGGAACCACGTCCCGGCGCGAGGCAGCCGGTAGGTGATGCTCGCGTTGGCGCTGGTGGAGGTGTCGGACGCCACGGTCGCCCCGCTGGAGTCCAGCAGGAGCACGTTGCAGTCGACGGAGGTGCCCGTGCAGGTGAACGTGTAGACCTCCTCGGCCAGGCCGCTGAAGGAGAAGGCATCCACGTCACCCGCGGTCTCCAGCGTGCCCGTGCCCGAGATCGGCGCGGTCAGGGACGTCGCCTGGCCCGAGGCGTCACCGTGGTCGTCCACGCCGAGGTCCTCCAGCGTGTACGAGTACGCACCCACCGCCGAGCCATCGGTCCGCACCCGGAAGTAGTACGCGCCGCCCGTGTTGAACTCGGAGGTGATGATGGCGGGAGTCTCGGGGCCGCTGGCGCTCCTGAGCACGGCGCCACCGGCATCGAGCAGCTCAACGTCACAGTCCAGGACGCTGCTGTCACACGTGAACCGGTAGATGTGCCCCGCGGTCGCGGTGAAGCGGAAGACATCCACATCCGTCGCCTCCTCCAGCGAGCCACTGAGCGTGCCACCGCCCGCGGAGATTGGGGTCGCCGCGTCGAGCGTGTTGCCGTGGTCATCCACGTGCTTGGACTCCAGCAGCCACGTATAGGAGCCCATGGCGCCCGCGGTTCCCGAGGAGATCCGCGCATGAAGGGTGCCCGCCGCGGTGAAGGTATGGGTGAGCTTCACGGAGCTACCGCTCGCCGTGCCCGAGGCGAGCACCGTCCCGGTGGCATCCTGCAGCTCCACGGCGCACGGGAAGGCGTTCGAGGCGCACGTGAAGGAGTAGATGGTATCGGCCTCGACGCTGAACTTCAGGAAGTCCACGTCTCCAGGCACCTCCAGCCGCGCCGGAGTGGGCGAGGCCGCCGGAGTGCTCGGCGTCGCCGTGGCCAGGGTATCGCCATGGTCGTCGAAGCCCAGGTCCTCCAGGCGGTACGTATAGGTCCCCACCTTGCCCGACGAGAGCCGGAAGTAATACGTCCCCGCCTGCGCGTACTCGTGGACCAGATAGCCCGTGCCCCCGTTGTTGTCGCTGGCCAGCACGTTGCCCGCCGCGTCCGAGAGGCTCACCTGGCAGTCCACCGCCCCGCCGCTCGGGTTGCAGGTGAAGGCGTAGATGTGGCCCGCCTGCGCCTGGAACGAGAAGAGGTCCACGTCATCCGGGCGCTCGAAGCCACCGTTCGCTGGCGGAGCGCCGATGACCACGGGCGAGGACTCCGGCGGAGCATCCCCATGGTCATCCACTCCCAGGTCCGTGAACGTGAAGGTGTAGGCCGCGCGCAGCTTCCCCGTGGGCTCCTGGATGCGCAGGTAGTAGTCCCCGCCGCTGGTGATGCGCGTGAGCGCCCCGGGCGCCACCTGCTGGCTGGAGACCACCACCGTCGTCCGGTCGGGCGCGATGAGCTCGAGCTGGAGCGAGGCCGTGCTCGTGGCGCTCCATGCCGCCTCGAAGCGGTAGCTGCGGCCGGCGCTGAGCGGCAGCTTCACCACGTCCCGATCCCCGTCGAACTGCAGCTCCCCGGGGACCGCCGTCCCGCTCGTCGCCGTCAGCGTCGTGGCCAGCGCGGGCTCGTCCGCGAAGTCATCCACGCCCACGTCCGAGATCGAGATGCTGTAGGCCCCCGTCTCGCCACTGGCGAAGGCGCGAACCCGGAAGAAGAGCTCCCCCGCGCCCGCCGCCTTGTGGAGGAGGCTCACCGTCGCCTGCCCGCCGTGGTCCGAGGCCAGCACCGTGGTGCCATCCGCGGCGTACAGGTCCAGGTGCAGCCGCTGGCCCGCCGCGCCCGTGGCCACGGCCTCGTAGATGTGCCCGGCGACCGCGGTGAGCTTGAACCAGTCCTCGTCCCCCGCGGGGCTCAGCGTGTGCGCCTCGTTCTGCATCCCACCAGCGCCCACGGCGCGCGCCAGCCCGGGGCACTCATCCGGCTCGAAGGAGTCTCCCGTGGTGTGCTGCCCCACGCAGGTGACGGTCTGCTCCGGCCTGCACCCGTCCCCCTCCGGGACATAGCCGCTCACGCACGCGCAGACCGGCTGGCCGTTCGCCACGCTGCAGTCCGTCTTGTTCGGCGCGGTGCAGGGGTTCGGCTCGCACGGATTGGGGACGACACAGACGCCGCCCTGCTCCTGCTTGCCCGGATCGCACGAGCACACCGCGCCGCCGTCCACGTTGGAGCACTGGCCGCGGCCCGGCTGCACGCAGGGGTTGGGCTCACAGGGGTTGCGAGGAGGCGTGTTGTCCTTGACGCACGTCAGCCCCTCCGCGTGATGGCCCGGCTCGCACTCACAGGCCGCCCGTCCGTCGCTGGCCACGCAGCGCCCTGGGCCACAGACGACCCCCTCGCACGGAGCCGCGGGCTCACTTCCCCCAGAACAGCCAGCGAGGTTCACCGTGAGTACAAGTGCGCAAACCAGGGTAATCCAGATTTTCATATGGGCGCTCACGACGCGACGTCGTGCCAGATATTCAAATAAACGACAAATCGGCGCGGACTCTCAGCGGGCCGACTGGCGTGCCGCCCACTCGGGCCTCAGCAGGCCCCAGATCTGCTGATCCATCCGCCGCTCCTGGACGATGCAGTGCTCGCGCAGCACGCCCTCCAGGACGAAGCCCAGCTTGCGCGCCAGCGCCTGCGAGGCGAGGTTCTCCGCCGTCGTGGCCAGCCAGACGCGGTGGAGCTCGGGGATCGTGAAGAGCCGATCCAGCATCAAGCCCACGGCGCGGGTGCCAATGCCGCGGCCCAGGGTCTCCTCGGCGAGCATGTAGCCCACCTCGATGCGGCCCTGCGCGCGGGACAAGTCACGAGCGGACACGGTGCCGACGATGCCCCCGTCGGCCTGCACCATCCACCGGAAGCTCCGAGCGCGAGGATCCGTCACGTCGCTGCTCGCCTCGCTCAGCCGCTTCAGCAGCGCCTCTCGGCTGTCCTCCTCCATGGAGACGAGCCGGCGCGCGGTGGCGCCGGCCCGGATGGAGATCCAGTCGTCCAGGTGCTCGGGGAGCGCGGGGACGAGCCGCACGTCGGGGGTGCTCATGGGAGGCGCAGCGTACCCCCGCGCCTCCCGAGCAGGAACGGACTACGCGGGGGTGATGGTGCCGTTCTGGACGCGGAAGGCCTGGGTGGTGAAGCGGCTCTTCAGCTCCTCGGCGCTCCGCACCGAGTAGTCCTTGTGGATCTCGCTGCTGGGGATGAGGTGGTAGGTGGCCACCGCCTGGTCCGCGCGGATGTCCACGATCATGAAGCCGTGGGCCTCCGAGTTGGCGAAGACGAGGCCCGGGTTGCCGGCCTTGAGCGTGGCGTCCATCTCGGCGACGGCGTAGCGGTAGATGGCGCTACCCTGCGAGTAGCCCGCGCCCATCACCGCCGTGCCCGCCAGCTCCTGCACCGTGCCCGAGGAGATGGCCGGCCCCGTCAGCGCGGGGATGCCGCCCTCCACCGACGCGTACGAGGCGTGGATGTCCCCGGACAGCACCAGAGTGTTCACGTTGTTGGCCTTCAGGGAGCCCAGCAGCTCCTTCTTCTTCGTCGGGAAGCCGTCCCAGTGGTCCACGTTGAAGTAGAAGCGCTGACGCAGCGAGGGATCCGGGATCTCCGACTTGGCGCGCAGGTCCCACACGAGGGACGTGAACGACACGGAGCTGACGACCACCTTCCAGGTGTTGCTGGTCTTCACCCGCTCCTGGAACCAGGCCTCCTGGTCGGGGCCCCACGCGTTCTCGCTGTCCTTGTTGGAGGTGCTGTAGCGGTACGCGGCGTACAGATCGAAGGTGTCCTTCACCACGACGTAGCGCGTGCCGCGGATGTCGAACAGGCCCACCTTGCCCATGTGCACATAGGCCATGCCGCGCGGCTTGCCATCGGCCGAGATGGGCGGCGGCGGCGTGGGCAGCTGGGCGAGCACCTGGTTGACGTAGGCCAGCGCCAGCTTGCCCTTCACCCAGGCGCCGGCCTTCTCCGTGGCCTCCTGCTGGGTCAGCCCGGCCTTCATGGCCAGCGCCACGTAGGCCTGCTGCAGCCCGCCCTTCACCGCGGCGTACTCCGGCGCGTCCACGTCGATATAGGCGAAGGTGTCCGCGTTGAAGACGGACGCCACGCCGAGCGCCGTCAGCACCGCCTGGTCCATGACCACCGTGCCGGGGTAGGCGTCCTCGGGGATGAGGTGGTCGGGGCGGTAGGTGCGGTAGTCCGTGACGATGAGCCGCACGTGCTTGCCGAACTCGAAGTCACGGTAGATGCGCGTGTTCGGGAAGCGGGGCTCGGCGTTCACATCGATGGGGCCCGCGGCTGCGTTGGCCGAGGTGTCGATGGGGATGAACTCGAAGAAGGCCTGCTCGCCGTTGCGGCGACGCTCCGTCTGCAGCTCATTGCGGCGGCCGTCCTCGTACGTGGCGTTCGCGCCCCAGCAGTCGTCGGAGAACTCGTGGTCGTCCCACACGACGATGAAGGGGTAGCGCTCGTGGACCTTCTGGATGATGGGGTCCTTGCGCAGGTTCTTGTAGATGTCGCGGTAGTTGGAGAGCGACGAGGCGGCCAGGTACTGGAAGACACCGCTCTTCTGCACCTGGGCGCTCGCCGGATCGGAGAAGGTGACGCCGCGGGTGGTGTTGGCGGACTGGAAGGCCGGGTCGCCGGTGGTCTCGTAGATGTAGTCGCCCAGGAAGACGATGGCATCCACGTCCGCGTCCAGCTGCAGCAGGCGCTGCCAGGCGTTGTAGTAGCGGCCCACGTAGTCCTGGCAGTTGCCGACCACGAACTTCACGGGCACGTCATCGCCCGCGGCGGGCGCCGTCCTGGTGCGGCCCACGGGGGAGACAAACTTCTCTCCGTCGTGCTCGTAGACGAAGCGGTAGTAGTAGGTGGTGCGCGGCTGGAGGTTGGTCACCTTGACCTTGATGGCGTTGTCGTGAACGGCCTTCGCCGTCAGGCCCTGCTGCTGGAGCACGAGCTGGCCGAAACTCTCCTCGGTGGAGACCTCGAGGGAGAGGGTGACATCGCCCTCGTGCTCCTGGTCCACGGCGCGTGTCCACAGCACCACGCTGTCGGGCCGTGGATCTCCGGAGGCCACGGACTGCGGGAAGTACGGCCGGGACTTCTCCGCCTGAGCATCAATGGACGTCTCTTCGTCGCTGCACCCGAACGCCGTCGTCGCCGCCACGGCGACGATGGACTGCAGGATGGTGCGGCGATGCATTCTCTGGGACAAGGAACCCTCCAATGGACCGAGGCCTTCGGGCCTCTGGCGCGCGCGGAGTCTATGGTGCATCCCTCCCCTCGGGGCAAACCATCGTCATGACGCGCCGCGCCTGAGAAACCGCCCTCAGGCACCCTGTGTCAGCGCAGCTTTTCCCCCGGGTGAATCAGGTGGAGAGGGCATGTGCCGGGTGGCCGCGATGTCCACGTCCCCGCCCCTCTGGCACCCCCAATGGTGAAGCCCTCCCTCGTCGTGCATGCTCCGGTGCATGGACCACGCCTCCACTCTGCTGCGCGTGACACTGGCCGTATCGTTCGCCGCGTTATCCTCGTGCGCGGCGCTTCCAGTGCGTGGCTCCCCTCCCGGAGAGGCCCCTGCTCGCCCACTGGCGATGGGCGTCGAGGCGCTACCGGGGGGAGCCCTGCGACTCTCCTTCGAGCCAGGACCCCACTCCCCCGCTCATGACATGTTGACGTTGGCAGAGGCTCGCGCCGTGCTCGCCGCCTTCGACGAAGCGTTCACAGCCACTGCCCAGACTCACCCTCAAGCCGTCATGGTTGCGACGGGCTCCCAAGGCCTTGCCGCCCGGGCGCCCTCCGCATGGCAGCAGACCCTTCGAGAAGAGTTCATCGCCCGGTATGGCCCTCCCCTTCTGCCCATGCCCAAGGTTCTGGAGCGAAGCCCGCTCTACATGGCCCTCAAGCTGTCTCCTCGCTACATGGGACGAGGGGCCCGGGATGCAGCCGAGGAGCTATTCAGGTCGCCAGTCTTCCTGGCCAGCGTTGCCCTCTCCGTGCTGGTGTACTTCGCCGCCTGGGTGGCCCCTGAGCCGTTCTTCTCCAAGGCCTTCGCTGCCTCCCTCACGGTCAGACTGGCGATGGTGGTGGGAGTGTTGGAGCTGCGGAACGTAGCCATGGCCTGCTTGCAGCTCTACAGGGACGCCACGAACGCCAGGACGCTGAAAGAGCTCGAAGCCGTGGCTGAGCGCTTTGGCAGGGCCATCGGTGGCGCGGCTCTGCGCGTCCTCGTGATGGTGGCCAGCTTTGGAGCCTCCAAGGCACTGCCCTCCCTTTCACCGGGAACTCTGGGGTCTCTCATGGGACCGCCTCGGTACGCCACGGCTGGAGGGCTGAGGATGGGAGGCTCGGCGACGGCCCACGTCATGGCCGACAGCTCCATCGTCGTTACAGGCGCGGCGGTGGGAACAGCCGCCAGCGAGGCGGGGGCTGGCGGTGGCGTCTGCAGCGACGGCTCCGAGAAGAAGACTGGCTACCAGTGGCACCACCTTGCGACCAACAAGAATGAAATCTCCTCAATCCACGGCGGCCCCTGGACGCCTCGCTTCGAGGACCTCTTCACGAGAGCAGGCATGAGCCTGAGTGCGAGGGAGAACCGGGTCTATCTGGCGGGCCACCAAGGCCCCCACCCCGAGCAGTACCATCTGGAGATTTTCAGACGCCTCGAGGAGGCCCTGGGAGAGTGCCAGACTCCGTCGCACTGCCGGCCCAGGTTGTTGAGCGCACTCGAGGAACTCGCGCGTGAGCTATGCACTCGGGGCTCGCGCCTTCACACTCTGGCGACACGAGCCCAGCACTGACTCAGGAGCCATGAGGATGCCCGGTTATTACGACCTCCAGGACGACATGCGCATCCCTGGGCGCTGGCATCTGCGCAGCCCGAGAGACGAACGAGGGCAGGCGGTCGCTCCCTGGCAGTTCCGAAAGGGCCAGCGCATCGCTCCACCTGGGATGATCCGATTTCCGGTGGGCCCTGGCGGGATACCACAGGACTTCACGCTGGCTTCCTCCGCAATTCCCGTCGTCCACGCCCGCGTCGTCCGGCTCCTGGAGCGCCTGGGGGCTCAGGATCAGGTCCAGTTCCTGCCTGCTCGGATCGAGGGTCACGAGGAGCCATATTTCATCCTCAATACCCTGCGCGTCATCCGTTGCATCGACGATGCCCGCAGCGAGGAGGTGCGGTACTGGAAGCCCGAGGACAACCGCCCTGACAAGGAGGGTGAGTACCGCAACGTCGCGGGCCTGCGCATCGCTCCCTCCAAGGTTGGCGGCAGTCTGCTCTTCCGTCCCTGGGGCTGGACCATCGCCCTCATCGTCTCCGAGGAGCTAAAGCACGCGATGGAACAAGAGGGCGTGACGGGCACGAAGTTCGTCGCAGCCTGACAGAGAAGGGGCTGCCTACCTCACGCGAGACGAACCTGACCAGTTGTGGGTAGCTGATATTACCTACGCGCCGCCGCCAGCCGGCTTCCTCTATCTTTGTTATTTGGCGCCTACGGCCTGCACATGTGCGGGCCACTTGAGCAGCCTCGCTGCACACGAACCGCCTTTCTCTCGCCCCCCGATTTCTGGTGAGCTTCCCCAGCATGACTTGGACCGGCATCCATCGAGGGGCGAGCCCTCCACCAGAGAGAAACCGATGACGTCGCGCTGGGCTGTAGCGATGTCGCTTGGATTGCTGCTGGGAGCGGGCTGTGCGAGCTCGCGTGTGGTGCGGCTGGAGACGAGCCAGGGCCAGCCCATGGAGTACTCATCGCCCTCTTGGAACAAGTCCGTGCATCTGGTCGCGGACGATTTCGAGCAAGCACTGACCCTGCTGGTGCTGGAGATACCCCTCACGCTGCGCCCCGCCCACCCAGGCCAGCTGGTGCTCGCCTCCTATCCCAGCAACCACGCCGACAGTCGATGGCAGTTCCTGATGAGCCAGAGCTTCGGCGGCATCTGCAAGCCAGGCCAGAGAAGAACCGACTGTCTGTCCCTGCTCGATGACGTGGCGGGCCTGACGGAGTGGGACAAGCTGGGGGTGGCCCTGGGCCTGTCGATCGAGCCCATGAAACAGAGCATCTCCCGAGCCGTGGAGAACACCCTGGCACCCCAGCTCTTCTATACGGTGATTGCCACGGGCCTCATCAGTTGGGCCCTGTTGGCCGCGAACCCCGAGCCCGTTTTCACCAAGGCGGCGGCGATCGTCTCTGCGGTCATGCTGATCTACCTGGGAGTGGAGACCTTCCTGGAAGCAGTGGACGCAGCCCGAGAACTGAAGGGGGCCACCGACAGGGCCACCACCTTCGAGGAACTGGACGCGGCCGGCAAGCGCTTCGCGAACCGAGTGGGCCCCGAGGTGGCACGCGTCTTCGTCCTCGCTGTGACGATCGTAGTGACCCAGGGAATGAATGGGGGTGCCTCGTGGCTAGCCTCGCGACTGTCGACGCTGCCTCGCTTCTCGGAGGCGGCATCACTCGGGGCCTCGCAGGTCGCCATCAAGCTGTCGGGAGTGGGGCAGGCTACCCGATGGAGCTCCACCACAAGGTGTCGCTCGCGGAGGGAGGAACCAATGCGTTCGACAACCTGGCCATCAAGTCCCGAACGGATCACCGCCTTGGCCCCAACTACAAGCAGAACCACCCCAACCTGCCATGACCTTCGATGAACTCGCTCGGAAGCTAGAGTCGTCCGCCTCGCGAACCTTCGGTCACGGCGTGAGCGAGGATGACATCCGCGCCGCCAGTGCCCGGCTTGGCGTGAGCCTGACCGGCGGCTACCTGCGCTTCTTGCGGCGCTTCGGCTGGGGAGGTGTCGGCTCCTTTGAACTCTTCGGGCTCGGCGCAGATGTCCCTCCCTATCTGCACCTCGTGACGGTGACAGAGAGCGAACGAACCGAGGTGCGCCCCAGACTCCCCTCACATCTCATCCCGCTCATGAACGACGGTGGCGGCAATCTCTACTGCCTCGACGTACGTAGCGCCGGCGAGCCAGCGGTCGTCTTCTGGGATCATGAGGCCAGCGAAGAGCAATCCCCGGAGCCCGTGGCTTCCGATTTCATCTCCTGGCTGGCGAACCGGCTGGAGCAGCCCGATTAGCCAGCTCGCTCCATCGCACGAGAAAGGGCTGCCCACCTCGCGGCGAGCAGCCCCTGGAACTTCTCTTCCGCCGATTCAGCCGAGCACTACTTCACGGCCTTCACGCGCGGACGCTTCTCGCCCTCGGCGGGAGCCTCCGGCTCGGCGGGAGCCGCGGCCGCCGGCGCCTTGGTGACGCCGTACTTCTCCAGCACCCGCGCCTCGATCTCCTTGTAGGTGTCCGGGTGCTCGCGCAGGTAGTCCTTCGCGTTCTCCCGGCCCTGGCCGATGCGCTCGCCCTTGAAGGCGAACCAGCTGCCGCTCTTCTCGACGATGCCTTCGTTCGACGCCAGGTCGATCAGGTCTCCCTCTCGAGAGATGCCCGTGCCGTACATGATGTCGAACTCCACCTCCTTGAACGGAGGCGCCACCTTGTTCTTCACCACCTTCACGCGCGTGCGGCTGCCCACCACCGCCTCACCGTTCTTGATGGCGCCGATGCGCCGGATGTCCAGACGCTGCGACGCGTAGAACTTCAGTGCGTTGCCGCCCGTCGTCGTCTCCGGGTTGCCGAACATCACGCCGATCTTCATGCGGATCTGGTTGATGAAGATGACGCACGTCTGGCTCTTCGAGATGGTGCCCGTGAGCTTGCGCAGCGCCTGGCTCATCAGTCGCGCCTGCACGCCCATGTGCGCATCCCCCATCTCGCCCTCGAGCTCGGCCTTCGGCACCAGCGCCGCCACCGAGTCCACCACCAGCACGTCGATGGCTCCGGAGCGCACCAGCATCTCCGCGATCTCCAGCGCCTGCTCGCCCGTGTCCGGCTGGCTCAGCAGCAGGTCGTCCGTGCGCACGCCCAGCTTGCGGGCGTAGCCCACGTCCAGCGCGTGCTCCGCGTCGATGTAGCCGCAGATGCCGCCCTTCTTCTGCGCCTCGGCCACGATGTGGAGGCACAGCGTCGTCTTACCGGAGGACTCCGGACCGAAGATCTCGACGATACGCCCCTTGGGTACGCCGCCCACGCCCAGCGCGATGTCGAGCGAGATCGAGCCCGTCGAAATGGCCTGCACGTCATGCGCCAGCGGCTCATCGTTGCCGAGCCGCATGATCGAACCCTTACCGAACTGGCGCTCGACCGCGGACATCGCCAACTCGATCGCCTTCTCCTTCTCCTGATTCACGGCCATCTCTCGACTCCTCCAGTCGTATGCGGTGAGCCACCCCGGCCCACCTGAACCCGCGTTCAGAACGCGGTTCGTATTACTACGCGACGGGTAGACCGTAGTCCACCCCTCTGACATACCCGTATCGCAAGGCCCCTCAGCTCCGATGGAGAGCGAACAGGAGGGTAGCCACCAGCCCGGTCAGCCCGGCCACCGGGCCAGCGTAACCGCCGAAAAGTCCTAGGGAAAGTGTCAGCACCGAGGCCACCAGCAGCACCGCCAGCCCCATGTTGCGCAGGGCGGAGCGCGGCCGGCCGACCAGCAGCGCCACCATGGCCAGCAGCGCCACCCCTACCTCCACCGTGAGGAGCCCGGCCCCGGGATTCCCACGCAGCACGTTCAGGAGAACCTCCACCGTCGCCCCCCCTACCAGCACGCCCGCGGCCGCCTCCTCGAGGTGCCGGCCCCGCTTCCCGTGCTGGCGCTCGCCCTCCTGGGGCTTGATGCGCTCCAGATCCTCGGGCCGCACTTCCAGCGCGTAGGGGAAGCCCATGGCGAGCAGCCCTCGGACGGCCGTCTCGTGGCAGTTGTGGCCCGCGGCATCCGCCAGGCCCTCGAGCCGCCCGCTCTCGATGAGACGGTGGAACCAGTCCGCTACGTGCCGTGAGCCTCCCTCGCGCACCATCTGGTCCAGCCAACGGTTGATGCGACGCGAGAGCTCCTGCCGCTCCGCTCCCTCGGCGCTCTGGGCCTGCTCCACCAGCAGCAGCACCGGCAGCGGAGTCCCCGGAGGCGGCGTGTTCACTCCCGGGAGCTGCTGGTCACCCGCGAGCGAGGTGATCTGCGCCGGATCCACCGTGACGGAAGCATCCCCCCGCTCCGGCACCGCATAGATGACGGCCGGCATGGGGCGCGCGATCGGGGGGAGAGCGTCCTCTAAAGGAGGGGCCGCGGCCAGGTGAGCCGCTGCCTGCTCCTCGGGTCGCTCCTCCCTGGGTAGCGCCTCCGAGTCGGCCCCCAGCACCCCACCCTCGGGCGCCGCCGCCGCAGGTGGGCTCTCCGGGAGGAGATGTCCCCAGTCAGCCACGTCCGCGATCGGGAGATCGCCAGCACCCTCGCCCTGAGGCGGACGGGTGGACTCACCCAGGGTGGGTGGACGTGTGCTGGAGACCGTCGACACGCCGAAAACTGTACCCGTGAGTGCCACTGCGGTTCAAAGCGCATGAGGCCCGCAACTTCCTGAAGCCAACGGGGTTCATGGCACCGTGGAGCCGGAATCGGACACACAGGTGATGCTGAGGGTGGCAGCGGGCGACCGGAAGGCGTTCGCCCTGCTGTTCGACCGCTACCACGCGAGCGTGGCGCGCTTCGCGTTCCGCTTCGTGGGGGATCAGGCCCGGGCGGAGGAGCTGACGCAGGACATCTTCGTGAAGCTCTACCGGAACGCGAAGGCCTACAAGCCCACCGCGCAGTTCAAGACGTTCCTGTTCCGGGTGGCCACCAACCACTGCCTCAACGAGGTGCGACGCGGAGAGTACCGGGTGACCCACACGACCACCGCGCCCACGCAAGAAGAAGAGAGCGGAGTGGAGGTCGCCGGGCCCGAGGGAGAGCGCCCGGACGAGGCGGTGGCGGGGCGCGAGCTGGAGCGCGCCGTGGGCGAAGCACTGCAGGGCATGAGCGAGCGGGAGCGGGCGGCCTTCACCATGTGCCGCTTCGAGGGCATGGCATACCGGGACATCGCGGAGGCGCTGGAGGCCAGTGAGGCGGCGGTCAAGAGCCTCATCCACCGGGCCACGCTCGCGGTGGCGCGGAAGATCGAGGAGTTGCAGGCGGGCACCTCGCCCGCCAGGAGCAGGGCATGAGCTGCGCGTTCGAGGAAGACCTGACGGCGTACATCGACGGGGAGCTGCCGCCGCCGCGCCGCGCGGAGGTGGAGGCGCACATGGGGACGTGCGCGGACTGCCGGAGCACGGAGGCACTGCTGCGGCGCACGCTGACGCACCTGGAGGCGCTCCCCGAGTTCAAGCCCTCCCCGGACACGCGCCGGGCGGTGCTGGCGAAGGTGGACGCGCTGCCACTTCCGCTCCGGGAGCGGCTCAAGGCGCTGCTGCGGCCCGCGGTGCTGGTGCCCTCGCTGGGGCTGGCGGCGGCGGTGGGGCTGGCCGTCGTCTACAGCGGCCAGGAGTCCCAGGGCCCGGACGTGATGGACGCGGGAGCGCTGGAGCTGGCGGCCAACCTGGAGCTGGTGGAGGACTTCGACGTGGTGGGCATGGACAGCGCCGAGGACATGGAGGTCATCGAGAACCTCCACGAGCTGGAGGTTCAGTGATGAGACACACGCTGGCAATCATCGGCGCGGTGGGGGCGCTGCTCGTGGGGATGCCCGTGTGGGCCCAGGAGCCGGCGCAGGGGCAGACCGCCGCCGAGCGCTTCGAGAAGCTCTCGCCCGAGCAGAAGGAGGCGCTGCGCGCGAAGCTGCGCGAGTTCAAGGCGCTGCCCAAGGAGGAGCAGGAGCGCATCCGGGGCAACCTGCAGCGCCTGCGCAACCTGCCGCCCGAGGAGCGCGAGCGGCTGCGCGCCAACCTGCGCGAGTTCCAACGGCTGTCGCCCGAGGAGCGCAAGCTGCTGCGCGAGCGCTTCAAGGACTTCCGGAACATGGATCCGGAGCGCAAGGCGGAGCTGCGCAAGCGGATGCGGGAGTACCTGCGCGCGCACCCGGAGCGGCGCGAGCAGATGATGGAGAACATGCGGCGCTGGCGGCAGATGTCGCCCGAGCAGCGGCAGGAGCTGCGCGAGCGCATGCGCGAGAGGCGACGCCGGTGAGCCGCTTGCTCGTCATCCTGCTGGCCGCCGGCCTCCAGGCCGGTGTGGCCTCGGCGGCGGAGGATCGGACACCGGAGCCGCCCTCGCCTCCTGCCCCTCGGGCGACCGAGCCCGCCCGGCCCCGTCCCGAGGAGCCCCGGCTGTCCCCGGAGGACCGGGAGGTGGTGGAGAACCTCGAGCTGCTCGAGAGCATGGAGGCGGCGGAGAACCTGGACCTGCTGCTGGAGCTCTCGAGAGAGGAAGATTGAGCCTGCCGCCCGGGGTGGTGTCCCACCTTCCCGATTCGTAGCGTAGAATGGGACCGTGGAAGTCGGGGCCGCCAGAACCGTCGAAGTGCCCTCGCGGCGCTTCGGTCGCTATTTCATCCGCTCCCTGCTGGGTCAGGGCGGGATGGCGGAGGTGTTCCTGGCGGAGGCCACCCCTCCGCGAGGCGAGAAGTTCTCGGTGGCCCTCAAGCTGATGCGCAAGGACGCCCCGCCGGAGGCCTTCGCGGACGAGGCGGACCTGATGGGGCTGCTGGACCACCCCAACCTGGTGCGCATGCTGGAGTCGGGACAGGCCTTCGGGCGGCCCTTCATCGCCATGGAGTTCCTCGTGGGCGGGGACCTCAAGCGGCTGATGGAGGCCCACGAGACGCTCAAGCGTCGCATCCCACTGGGCACGGCGGTCTACATCTGCATCGAGGTGCTGCGGGCGCTGGCCTACTTCCACCAGGTGCGCACGCGCAGCGGCCGGCCGCTGGAGCTGGTGCACGGGGACGTGAACCCCTCCAACATCTTCTTCTCGGGCGAGGCGGACGTGAAGCTCGGGGACTTCGGGGTGGCCAAGGCGCGCGGGGTGGACCTCGGCCCCCAGGACGGCATCGCCGCCGGGAAGCTGCACTACCTCTCGCCGGAGCAGACGCTGGGCGAGCCGCTCACTCCGGCCTCGGACCTGTTCTCCCTGGGCATCGTCTTGCACGAATTGGTGGTGGGCACCCACCCCTTCCTCCTCGAGGAGACGGACGACCAGGTGGTGATGACGGCCATCCGCGCGGCGAAGGTGAGCCTGCCGGACACGGTGGATCCGCCGCTGGGACAGATCATCCGCAAGGCGCTCGCGGCGGACCCGGACACCCGCTACCACAGCGCCGGGGAGTTCGCCGGGGCGCTCTTCACCTGGGCCCTGGACTCGGGCAACAGCCCCACGCGCGGCAACGTGCAGTCCTGGCTGATGAAGACCCTCAGCTACGCGGGCCTCTGAGCGGGCCCGCGCAGCGGGGACACGCCGACGCGCTACGGAACGAAGGTGGTGCGTGAGGCCCTGTGGGCGTTCACGTCCGCCTCCTGGAAGTAGAGGCTCGGCGCCTCGTTGCGGCGCCAGTGCTCCATCTCGTCCGCGTGGTGCTTGCTTCGAGGATCGAACACCTGGCCGCCCGGCAGCGCGTTCCAGGCCTTCGGGCCCTCGGGCGTCATCTCCACCACCACGCGCTGCACCGGGCCATTCTCGTACGAGAACCTCTCCGGGTTCGACAGGCCGAACTGAGAGGCGTCCACGCCGAAGTTGTCACCCGGCCGCGGGAAGCCATCCGGGAACCGGGTGTCGCCGGGCGCCGGAATCGTGGCCGCGCTCTCGCCCGACGTCGGCGGCACGGACGACACCAGCTTCAGCGTGTGCAGCTTGCCCCACCGCCACTGCGACGGATCCGCGCCGAACTTGTCCCTCAGGTAGAACGCCCCGAGGATCATCGAGACCGCGATCCGCTCGTCCCGCGTCTCGACCACATCCATCGTCGCCAGGTTGTCCCACAGCACGGTGTCGCCTCGGGCGGCGCTGTACGTCGCCAGCTTGTTCGGCTCGAGGATGGCGAGCTGCAGCGCCTTGGCCATGAAGCTGCTGCTCGGTCGGAATCCAATGGCGCTGATCTCGTCATCGAACGCGAGCTTCACCAGCCGCAACAAGGAGGCATTGAACAGCGAGGTCGCGATGGAGTCCGAGATCTCCGCCGCGGAGGGCTCGCCGTCTCCGATGTCCACGCCCGCCGGCGTCTCGTAGGTCCACGCCGCCAGCCGGTTCGCCACCTGCGCGAGCAGGTCCAGGTCCGCCGAGGTGGACCGCTGCACCAGGCCCGACAGGTCGGGGTGGGTTCCAGGCTGTGACCGCTCCTCCTGCACCCGCCGCGCCGCCGCCACGAACCTGGGCGCCAGCAGCGCTCCCAGCGGAGAGCGATGGTCTCCCTGGAGCGCCATCATGTCCTCCGGCGTCACCCCACCCTTCGCCACCAGCGTCTGGAGCCGCTCGGTGATGCGAGCGACACGGTGCCCGAGGTCATAATCCCACCCGATATAGCGGGAGTCGTTGAACGGGTTGCCGTCCTTCGTCGTTCCCACGAGATCGTTGTTGGCCGTGGCAATGAACCCCTTCGCCGGGTTCGCATCCTGCGGCAGGCCCTGCGCCTCCACGTCGCCGAGCCACTCGCAGCTGCCGTCACCCGGCAGCACCATCGCGGGCGACAGCCCGGTCTGCGTCACCGGGTCATAGGTCAGCGCTCGGGCATCACGCACCGGCAGCCGGGCCTGCGTGGACCAGGCGATGTCCCCGGACCGGGTCGCGAACACGAAGCTCTGCGCGCCGACCTTGAAGTTGGCGAGCGCCGCCTGCGCCTCCGCCACGGTGGTGGCCGTGTTCAGCCCCAGGAACGCCGAGATCTCACTGGACACCTCGTCGCCCGTCCACCGCATGGACAGCGCCGTGCTCGAGGTCCGAGGAACCACCGCGCCGTTCTCGATCTTCGGGATGATGAGCCCGTGGTGCGGGACTCGCTCGAGCTTGAGCACCACGTCCGGCTCACCGGCAACCTTGATCGTCTCCGTGACGGTCTCGATGGGTACCTGCTGGCCCTTGAAGAGCACCGTGTCGGGGCCGCCGTTCGTCCCCTTGGTGATCACCTCCTGGTACACGTCCGTCACGTCGTGGTTGGCCGTCGTGCTCCCCCACGCGAGCTGATCGTTGAAGCCCAGGATGATGCCGGGCACGCCGACCAGCGAGATCCCAGCCACGTCCAGGTTCCCACCGGCGCGCTTCGTGTTCAGGTGCGAGTACCAGAAGAGCGGCGGGCTCGGCAGCGACAGGTGCGGATCATTCGCCAGCAGCGGCGCCCCCGAGGCCGTCTTCGACCCCGCCACCACCCAGTTGTTCGAGCCCCGGCTCTCGTCCCCGAGCATCGAGCGCAGCCGCTTCGACGCGGCGAGGAAGCCCTGGGCGTTCGCGACGGCCTCTCCGCTCGGAAGCACGGCCTCGCTCGACGGCTTGCGCGCGGCCCGACCCTTCATCCCCTCCGCGCCCTCCCGCGGCAGCGAGAGCCCATCCCGGGTGAACACCTCCCGCGCCGGGGCGAACGACCAGAAGTCCCGGAAGATGCCCGCCCGCGGGTTGCCCGTGGGGAACGCCGCGGCTGCCGCCATCCGCGCCTGCGTCAGCCCCACCTCTTCCTCGGCGGAGTGCGACAGCGCATGCGACAGGTACCGCCCGATCGCCAGCGAGTCCTGCGGCGTCCAGTCCTTGAAGGCCGCGGGGTTGCTCACCAGCAGCCCGAGCAGCTCCGCGCCCGGCGAGAGCTTCGCCGTGCCGCTGCGCACCTCCGCGAGGTACGCGTTCACCCCCGCGGCGAACCCGTCGAGCGCGATCTTCTCTTGCGACTCCGCGCCGAGCGACGCGTACATCCTGTCCGCCACCCGCTTGAAGCCGATGACCCGCGCGGCGACGTCGTTCTCCAGCGCCGACGCGGACCGCGTGCCGATGAACTCGGCCAGCTGCCCCGTCACGTTGCGCTTGATGATCTCCATCTGCGGGAAGCGGTCCTTCGCCATCAGGTAGCCCTGCACCAGCGCCGCGTCATGCAGGGATAACGCGTAGATGTGCGGCATGCCGCGGTCGTCCACGACGACCTCCACCTGCTCCCGCAGCCCGGCCAGCTGCGGCCCCGCGGGCTTCGGCGGCTCCACGACGGGAGGCTGGGAGGGCGTCTCGCCGCTACAGCCGCTCGCGCCTGCGAGCACGGCGAGCACGACCAGACCGAACGGAGACAGCAGGACAGGACGTCGCACGGGCACCTCCACGCCGAGAGGCGCGCGAAGCTAGCACAGGCGATCTCCCGCGCCGCCTCCGGCTACAGCAGCGCGCGGACCCGGATGGGATCGAACGGCTTGTCGACGCGCCGGACGGAGACCCGCTCGAGGAACGCGACAGCACGCGGAGTGAAGGCCCCCGCGGACATGAAGACCATGCGCGAGAGGAGCTCCGGACGCCGCGCCGCGACGATGTCGTGCAGGTCCATCCCGGTGAGGTCCGGCATCATCAGGTCGCAGAAGATGACGTCGAAGTCCTCCGCCGGGTCCAGCAGCCGCTGCTGGGCCTCCCGAGCCGTCTCGGCCAGCTCGACGCGGTGCGGCGCGCCGATGATGCGCGCGAGCGCCGCGCGGACCTCGGGATCGTCGTCGATCACCAGCACGTGCCTCGGCGTGAGCGCTCGCTGCGCCGGGGCCTGGAGCACGGGAGTGGCCTCGGCGGGACTCTTCGCCGCGGGCAGGCGGATGCGGAACGTGGTCCCCCGCCCCAGCGCGCTCTCCACTTCGATCTGCCCGCCCATCCCCACCACGATGCCGTGGCACACCGAGAGCCCCAGCCCCGTGCCCAGCCCCAGGGGCTTGGTGGTGAAGAACGGCTCGAAGATGCGCGGCAGGTGCTCGGCGGCGATGCCGCTGCCCGTGTCGCTCACCTCGATGATGACCCAGCCCTGCTCGCCGTCGCGCACGGCGACCGTCACGGCGTGCTCCGCCACGGCCCCTTCCGGGATGGCCTGCGCGGCGTTCACCAGGAGGTTGAGGAAGACCTGGCCCAGGCGGGACTCGTTGCCCATGACGAACGAGGCCGGCTCGTACCGCCGCACCAGCTGGGCGCGCTGGCGCAGCTGCGGCGTCGCCATGGAGATGGAGAACTCCAGCGTCGCCAGGATGTCGATGGGCCCCATCGCATCGGGATCGCCACGGGCGAAGGTGCGCAAGTCCCGGACGATGTCGCGGATGCGCTCGGCTCCGAGCTGGGCCTGCACCAGCGCCCGCTGGACCTCCTCCAGGTCCACGCCCGGGGTGGGCGTCTTCAGCCGCGCCAGCTCCTCCACGGCGAACGTCTGGTTCGCCAGCACGTAGGACAGCGGGTTGTTGATCTCGTGGCCCACGCCCGCCGCGAGCTGGCCGGCGGTGGCCAGGCGCTCGGCCTGGACCAGCGCGTTGCGTGTGGCCTCCAGCTCGTCGGAGCGACGCCGCACCAGCGCCTCCGCCTCCGTGCGGGCCTGGTGCTCGCGCGCCAGCAGGGCGTCTCGCTCCAGCTCCGCGCTCCGGCGCCGGGAGATGTCCTCGATGACGCTGATGAAGTAGTCCGGCAGCCCGTCCGGCTTGCGCACCAGGGACACGGTGAGGTTGCACCAGACGAACCCGCCGTCACGCCGCAGGTAGCGCTTCTCCAGCGAGTACGTGGCGAGGGTGCCCTCGAGCACCTGCATGGCCAGATCCAGATCCGGGCCGATGTCGTCCGGATAGGTCAGGTCCGTGATGCCCAGCCGGAGCAGCTCCTGGGGCTCGTAGCCGAAGATCTCGGCCAGCTTGGAGTTGACGCGCAGCAGCTGGCCGCCCACGCCCACGTGCGCGATGCCCACGGCGGCCTGCTCGAAGGTCGCCTTGAAGCGCCGCTCGCTCTCCTCGAGCCGGGCCAGCGCCAGCTCCCGCTCCGTGACGTCCAGCGCCTGGGTGAGGATGCACAGCAGCTTGCCCGTCGCGTCGCGGATGGAGGAGCAGTACCAGACGCAGTGGGCGACCGAGCCGTCCTTGCGGTAGGTCCTGAACTGGCTCACCACCCAGGGCATCTCGCCCCTGAAGAACCGATCCATCACCTCCGAGACGCGAGGCCGATCGTCCTCGTGGACGAAGAACATGTCCTGCATCCGCTTGCCGCGGACCTCTTCCTCGCCCCACCCGAAGATCTCCACGGCCCGCCGGCTCCACAACGAGACCTTGAACTCGGCGTCCCACTCGATGACCGCAAGGGGCGAGTTATCCGCGAGGTCGTTCGCGGAGAAGGTCCATTGAGGACGAACCAGCTTGGAGACGTTCAAGGGTTGCGCGGACATGCCTGGGCGGAAGCCCCCTCTAGTGTACGCCTCTCAACATCATGGTGACACCCATACATGCCCCTACTCAGGACGTGCGATGACGGGGCTGGCGGCGGTCGCCCGCGGAGAGCCGAGGCTGGCCTCGGCGGCAATCTCCCGCAGCAGGGCACCGCTGAAGTGGTCCCTCGCCTGGAGATACACGCAGGTGCGCTGCGCCACCGAGCCCAGCCGGAACTTCTCCATGTCCGCCGTCATGCCCAGATGGACAGTATTCATACGTAGTTCCATGGCGCGTCGCACGGCCTGATACAGAAGCTGCCGATACGCCCCGTGGCTGTACACATACTGGTAGTCAACCCCGCACAGGAACCCTCCGTAGTGCCCGTCCTGCTTGTGGGCGGCGCCGAAGGCCACCGGGCGCCCGTCCGCAGGCCCGCCGTGGGCTGGATCAATCCGGAGCGTCATCAGCTCCCAGGCGGGAGACTCGTGCATGGCGGCCAGCAGCCGCAGGGGCAGGTGGAAGACGTTGAAGCGCAGGGCCCGCTTCGCCACGTTGAGGTAGAGCGAGTGCAGGTGCTCGAGCTCCTCGAGCGTCAGCGTCTCGCCCACGCCCACGCCGTGCAGCCGCCGCTCGTAGAAGCGCGACTGCTCGATGCGCTCGCGCAGGTGCGCCCGCCGCGAGCGCTTCAGGCTGGCCAGGTACTCCTCCTCCGTCCACCAGGAGATGTTCAGCCGGTGCGAGTCGAGCATGGGCACCTTCACCAGCCCGTGGTGGAGCATCTCCTGATCCATCTCGGGATCATCCGCGGGCAGATCCCTCAGCGTCATCACCGAGCACCCCGAGCGGTCGAACTCCTCGCGCGCCACCTCGAGCAGGCGGGCGAGCGCGGCGCGCCACGGCCCCGCGCGGTTCAGGTACAGGTGGTTGCCCTCGGAGAGCAGCGTGCCCAGCAGCAGCGAGCGCGAGGACAGGAAGTACGGATCCTTCTTCCGTCGCTCCTCGACACGCTCGGACACCTCCTCGCGCATGAGCATGTCGTCCTTGCACAGCGCCACCGTGAAGGGCGCCGCCGCCAGGACGCGGCCGGTGCGGTCGCGGACGAGCACGTAGAGGAACTTCCAGGAGTTCTCCGGCTCGTCGGTGTCGGTGAACACCTGCTCCTGCATCATCAGCGAGTCCCAGCTGACGAAGCCCACGGTGCCCAGCATCGAGTTCCACAGCGCCTTGTCGATCTGCCAGATGGAGGTGAAGCGCTCGACCTCCAGGCCCTCCACGCTCTCGGTGGGCCGGCGGACGGCGGGCAGGGGCGCGGCGGCGGGCTCTGGCTCGGACGGCTGCTGCTCGACGATGAGCCGCTGGATGAGCTCCTGGAGCGGAGCCCGGACGCGGGTGCCCATCCGGCCCCGGCCCGGCAGCGCGTTGCGGAACTCCTCGTCCAGGTTGTCGACGGTCCACCCCTCCTCCGCGAGCACGGCGGGGATGTGCACGCCCAGCCGCTCGATGACGCGCGTCACGTCCTCGGCGGTGTGGTTGGCCGTGAGCGACAGGCGGATGCCGCCCCGGCGCATGGGCACCGTGGGGTACACGGAGGGCGTGACGTAGAGGCCCTCGTCCATCATCCGTCGAGCGACCTTGAAGGCCAGCCGCGGCAGCCCCAGGCGCAGGAAGAAGATGGGCGTCTCGTTCTCCACGAGCAGCGGCAGGCCCGCGTCGTGGATCAGCTGGTTGGCCAGCCGGACGCGCTCCTGCAGCACCTCCTGGCGCTCGTAGATCTCCGGGGAGAGGTGCAGCCGCGCGGACGCGATGGCCGCGCCCAGCATGGGCGGCTGCAGCGGGCCGGAGAAGAACAGCGGCCCGCCCGTCTTCCGGACGAACTGGCGCTCCTTGTCGGTGGCGAACAGCAGACAGCCGCCTCCCGCCGCGAAGGCCTTGTTCAGCGAGGTGGCGAAGACGATGCGCTCGTTGAAGCCCATCCGCGTGAGGAAGCTGCCCTGGCCGTGCTTGCCCACCCAGCTCATGCCGTGCGCGTCATCCACGTACAGCCGCACGTTGGGCGCGATCTTCAGCGCCTGCCGCAGCAGCTCGATGGGCACCAGGTCACCGTACATGCTGTAGACGCCGTCCACGGCGAACCACACGGTGCGGTGCAGCCCCGCCAGCTCCTGGATGACCTCCAGCGCGCGCTCCAGCTCTCCGTGGCGGACGATCTCCACGCGGCACCCGGAGGTGCGCGTCAGCTGCGCCGCCTGCTGGATGCTGTAGTGGGCCTGGTGATCCAGGACGATCGCGTCCTTCTCGGTGGCCAGCACGCCCAGCGCGGACTGGTGTCCCAGGGACGTGGAGGAGCAGACCAGGGCGTAGCCGCCGAGCAGCTCGGACATCAGCGCCTCCAGCTCCGCGTACGGCGGCGCCGAGACGAAGCCGCGCGTCGCCGAGAACTGGGTGCCGTAGCGCTTCACCGCGTGGATGACGCCTTCGACGAGCCGCGGGTGGTGCTCCAGCCCCAGATACGAGCAGGAGGCGAACGACAGCAGCTCCTGCCCGTTCAGGGTGAAGGTGCGACCGTGCAGCTCCTGATCATCCGGGTTGAGGAAGTAGATACCGTGCTGGATGGCCTCCTGATGGATGGAGTCCACCGTCGCGCTGCGCTCTGAAGCTTCCATGGATGTACCTGGCTGTCCGCGCCTGGGGGAGAGAGGGTGGGCCGCGACCCGAGTGTCTTTGAGACAACAACCCCAGGGCAGTTACACACGTAACGTATTATTTCCGTATGAGCAATGGCCGCCAGGTCATTTTTGTGAGTGGTTTCCAGGGCTTACGGACAAGGCACGTCCTCTGAAACAAAAAAAGCCCGGGAACCTCGCAGAAGAGGTGCCCGGGCTTCGAGAATACCGATGTCTCAGCCTGTCAGCGCTATTCGACGGTCACGCTCTTGGCGAGGTTGCGAGGCTGATCCACGTCGTTCCCGCGCATCTCGGCCACGTGGTAGGCGAGCAGCTGCAGTGGGATGGTGGCCACCACCGGCGCCAGCAGCGCGCAGGCGGGCGGAATCCGGACGACGTGGTCGGCCAGCGAGGCGACGTGCGCGTCATCCTCGTCGATGATCGCGATCACCTTGCCGCCGCGCGCGCGCACCTCCTCGATGTTGCCGATGATCTTCTCGTAGGCCACGTGCGGCTGCTTGGGGGCGATGACCACCACTGGCATCTTCTCGTCGATGAGGGCGATGGGGCCGTGCTTCATCTCGCCGCCAGCGTAGCCCTCCGCGTGGATGTAGGAGATCTCCTTGAGCTTGAGCGCGCCCTCGAGCGCCACCGGGTGCATGGGCCCGCGGCCGAGGAAGAGGAAGTCCTGCGCGTTCATGAACTCGCGCGCCACGCGCTTCACGGACGCCTCGCACTTGAGCACGTCCTCGATCATCTTCGGGATCTCGGTCAGGTGCGTCAGGTGCTCCTGGGCCTGCTTCACGGTGAGGGTGCCGCGCATGCGGCCCAGCTTCACCGCCAGCATGTAGAGCGCCACCAGCTGCGTGGTGAACGCCTTGGTGGAGGCCACGCCGATCTCCGGGCCGGCGTTGGTCAGCACCGAGAAGTCCGCCTCGCGCGTCATCGCGCTGCCCATCACGTTGCAGATGGCCATCGAGGTGGCGCCGCGCGCCTTGGCCTCCTTGAAGGCCGCCAGCGTGTCCGCCGTCTCGCCCGACTGGCTGATCGCGATGGCCAGCTGCGAGCTGTCCACGATGGGATCGCGGTAGCGGAACTCACTGGCCAGTTCCACCTCCACGGGGATGCGCGCCAGCGTCTCGATCATGTGCTTGCCGGCGATGCCCGAGTGCCACGAGGTGCCGCACGCCAGGATCGTCACCTTCGTCAGCGAGCGCACCTTCTCCGGGGAGAGGTTCCAGCCCTCGAGGTGGATGTCGCCCTCGGACAGGAGCATCCGGCCGCGCAGCGTGTCCGCGACGGCGCGGGGCTGCTCCCAGATCTCCTTGTGCATGAAGTGCTTGTGGCCGCCCTTCTCCGCCATCATCGGCGTCCAGTCGATGCGGCGGGTGGGCCGGTTCACCAGCTGGCCCTGGCGGTTGTAGATGTCGATGCTCTGCGCGGTGATGACCGCCAGGTCTCCCTCCTCCATGTAGACGAAGTCGCGGGTGTGCTCGAGCAGCGCGGGCACGTCGCTGGCCACGAAGTTCTGCCCCTGGCCCAGCCCCAGCACCATCGGCGAGGAGTCCTTGGTGGCGACGATGCGGTTGGGGTCCGTGGAACAGACCACCGCCAGGGCGTAGGTGCCCTTCACCTGCTTGATGGCCAGGCGCACGGCGTCCACCAGATCGATGCCCCGCTCCAGCTCGTCGGAGATGAGGTGGGCGAACACCTCGGTGTCCGTCTCGGAGGAGAAGACGTGGCCCTTGGACCGCAGCTCCTCCTTGAGCGCCAGGTGGTTCTCGATGATGCCGTTGTGCACCACCGCCACGCCCTTGTACGAGTGCGGGTGCGCGTTCTCGTCCGAGGGGCGGCCGTGCGTGGCCCACCGCGTGTGGCCGATGCCGATGGTGCCCTTGGGCACCTCCTGGGACACGCGGTTCTCCAGGTTCTTCAGCTTGCCGGTGGCGCGCACCACGTTGAGCGTGTTGCGACTCACCACCGCCACGCCCGCGGAGTCATACCCCCGGTACTCCAGCTTCTTCAGGCCGGACACCAGGATGGGAGCCGACTCCTTGTCACCGACATAACCAACGATCCCGCACATGTTTCAGACCTCTCTCTCTCACGCCCTTGCCCGCCGGACTTCTCCGCGGGATTCCCGAACCACGTTGCCTGGCTGTCTTCCGATTTTCTTACTGAGCAAGAGCCGCGCCATCGTATCGCGGCCGGGGCGGTCCTCGTAAACCGCCCGACTTTCAAGGGGTTAGCCCCGTTTGGCCTTCTTCCGGGCCACCCACCCCTCCTTGTTGACCTGCGGCACCCGGGACACGGCGAGGCTCCCAGGCGGTACATTTTTCGTCACGGTTGTCCCCGCGCCGACATATGCGCCATCGCCCACACTCACGGGTGCCACCAGTTGTGTATCAGAGCCGATGAAGACGCCATCGCCCAACTCGGTGAGGTGCTTGTTCACCCCGTCATAGTTGCAGGTGATGGTGCCGGCGCCGACGTTCACTCCGGAACCAATCTTCGCGTCCCCCAGGTACGCCAGGTGGTTGGCCTTGGAGCCCTTGCCGATGCGGGCCTTCTTCGTCTCCACGAAGTTGCCCAGGTGGACCTCCTCGGCGAGCTCCGTGCCCGGCCGCAGCCGGGAGAAGGGGCCGATGATGCAGCGCTCGCCCACCCTGGCCTCCTCGAACACCGAGTAGGGCTTGATGGAGGTGCCATCCGCCACGGCGGAGGCCGTCAGCACGCTGCCCTGGCCAATGGTGACGTTGCGCCCCACCACCGTGCCGGCCGCCAGTGACACCTGGGGGCCCACCTCCGTGTCGGCGCCGATGGTGACGTCATCCTCGATGAAGGTGCTGGCCGGATCCGTCAGGGTGACGCCGGCGCGCATGTGGCGCTCGTTGATGCGCTGCTGCATGACGCGGGCGCGCGCGGCCAGCTCCACGCGATCATTCACGCCCGCGGTGTCCGTGGCGTCCGCCTCCACCGTGGCCACCGGGCCCAGCCGCGCGGCCATCTCCACCAGGTCCGTGAGGTAGTACTCGCCCTGCGCGTTCTGCGGGCGGATCTCCGCCAGCGCCCGCCACAGGAAGGAGGTCTCCACCAGGTAGATGCCGGCGTTGCACTCGCGCACGGCGCGCTGCTCCGGAGTGCAGTCCTTGTGCTCGACGATGCGCTCCACCTTGCCACCCTCGCGGATGACGCGGCCGTAGCCGGTGGGGTCCTCCAGCACGGTGGACACCATGGACAGGGTGGCCTTGCCGGCCTCGTGCGCCTTCACCAGCGCCTCGAGCGTCTCGCGGCGCAAGAGCGGCACATCTCCGTAGAGGATGAGCACGCGCCCGGAGAAGTCCTTGAGCGACTCCTCCGCCGAGCGGACGGCGTCCGCGGTGCCGCGCTGCTCCTTCTGGAGCGCGAAGCGCAGCGAGGCCGAGGGGAACTGCGCGCGGATGGCCTTCTCCACTTCAGCAGCCTGGTGGCCAACCACCGGCACCAGCGGAGAGGCACCCAGTTCGAGCGCGCGCTTCAAAGGATATGCACAGAGGGGACGGCCCAGGATGGGGTGAAGGACTTTCGCCTTCTCCGACTTCATCCGGGTGCCCTTGCCGGCACACAACACCACCGCCGCGAGGGGAGAGGACATGCGGCGGAGAGATAGGGACCAGCGAAATGATCGTCAACCGCGCTGCGTGTCGTCGCTGTCCTGCTGTGGCCGCGCGCTGACATCTACGGAGAGGCCCCCGCTCTCGGCACGGATGCCGAAACGTGGCCTATAGAACACCTTCACCTCCTGTTGCGCAGGAGGTAGTTTTTTCATGGGCTTTGCGGTGGTGCTCATCACAGCCCCCGGTTGACGACTCATGGCGTTTTCCATCATGTACGGATTCTTACACCCGTACAAGTAAAATTCTGTGACCATGCTGAAATCCCGAACTGGAGGACGTGAGGGTCACCACGCCTCGGGCACGGGGTCGGGGATGCTGCTGAGTCCAAATCCCCCCCAGAAGACAGGAGCTTAAGAACCTCAAACCGCTCCTTTGGACAAGGGGGAAGGGGCGAACTGCACACCACCGGGCGTTACGGACCCTATGAGTTTCTGAAAACCGACAGCGGCCCTGAGCAGCAACAGCGCACATACACGGAGTGTGCTTGACACAGCGCAACATGTGTTACGGGGAGTGACCTCGGGGGTAGTGCGGCCAGCCAGCCAGGCGCACGCAGTGGGCACGGCGCGCCGCCACTGAGGGCGTGTCGGACTCAGGATATAGATGGCTGTCCCGCTGTGTGAGAGCCCCCTTGCCCGAGCTGCCCTCTCTCTTCGACGCGCACCTGCACCCCGAGGCCCTGAGTGATCAGGACCTCGAGTCCATGCGCTTCTTCGGAGTGGAGCGGGTGCTGGTGGTGGCCCATCACTTCGCGGAGCCCAGCGCCAAGGCGCTGCTGAGCCACTTCGATGAGCTGGTGGGCCGGCAGCTGCCGCGCCTGGAGCGGCTGGGCATCCGCGCGTACGCGGCGCTGGGGGTGCACCCGCGCTGCATCCCGCGCAGGGGCTTGTCGGAAGTGCTCTCCCGCCTGCCGGACTACTTCCAGGGCGGGCGCGTGGTGGCGCTGGGAGAGACGGGGCTGCATGCCGGCGGGGAGGAAGAGGAAGAGGCCTTCCTGGAGCAGCTCGCGCTGGCGCGGCGGCTGAAGCTGCGGGTGGTGGTGCACACGCCCACGCAGGACAAGGAGCGCCACACCCGGCGGATCCTCGCGCTGCTGCGCACCTCGGGGCTGCTGCCCTCTCGCGCGCTGGTGGACCACGCCACGGGACGGACAGTGGGAGCCATCCTGGGCTGCGGACACTGGGCCGGGCTGACGCTGCACCCCGAGGCGCTGAAGGCCGAGCGCGCGGTGGCGCTGGTGCGCAAGCTGGGCAGTGAGCGGCTGGTGCTCAACTCCGACGCGGGCGATGGGGCGGGAGACATCCTCGGCCTGGCGCGCCTGGCCCGCCTGCTGGCGAAGGCCAACCTCTCGGACCGCATCGTGCGGCGCGTGGCCTACGAGAACGCCGAGCGCTTCTTCCAGATCACCGCCTGACGACCAGGGCCGGGGCCGGGCCTCAGAAGAACACGTGGAAGGTGGCCGTGCCGAGCAGCTCGTCGTGGCCCACGAGCTCCATGCGGACCCCGTGCGCGCCAGCCACCTCGAGCGAGCGCATGAGCATGCCCCGGAGGAAGTGCGGCGGATCCATCTGGAGCAGCTTCGACGCGGCGAACTCCGGCAGGGGGCAGATGAACAGCTCCCAGCCCTTGCCTCCAGGGAGCGCTCGCACCCGGGCATCGATGAAGTTGTTGGCCATGCGGAGGTTGCGCGCCGTGCGCATCAGCGTCCGCTGCGGCCCCACCACCTGCGCGTGGGCGTTCAGGGCCGAGCCGATCCGCGAGCGCAGGGACTGGGCGACATAGCGCTGCCCCAGGAGGAACTCCGCCGCGGCCGTCCCCACGTCCGCCGAGAGCGCCTCGACGAGGGTGTGCAGGGCTTCCGACCACACCTCCAAGGGGTACGCCACCTCGAGGACGTGCCGCGGAGGCAGGCCCAGCCGCGAGAAGTCGTCCAGGACATGCGGGGCGAGCACCTCCGCCTCGGCCACCAACGTCTCCAGCGCGTGCCCGAAAACGACGGGCTCCCGTGCCCACTCGCGACTCGTCTCCGCCAACATGAGGCCTCCACCCGATCCAGGGCGCCGGCCGCGCCCCTGTCATCAGTGGTGCCATCACATACGAGGCCTGTTGGCCCGCCATTGCAGTTCCATGAAGAAATGTTGCGAGCCCGGGTAACCTGCCTCGCCGGTCAGGGGGCGGGCCTGGGAATGCCGCCGCTCCGCCCGGGTTGAAACCGACCATTCCCCCGCTCTGGAAGGGACCTACTTCGTGCGCCGTCTCACACTCGCTCTCGCCGCCGCCACTGCGCTCGCAGGGTGCGCCAGCTCCACCGCCAACGCCCCCCCACCCACCGCCCAGGCAACCCCCGCCCCGACCCCCGCGCCCCGGCCGGCCCCGCTGGTGCCTGACGCGGCGCACCACCTCATGAGCACGCCCGCCGGGTTCCTGGGCGCGTGCCGCCAGGACATCCAGAAGGCCCGAGAGACCATCGCCCGCTTCAAGGCCCTGCCCTCCCCCCGAGACACCCTCACCGCGCTGGAGCTCTACGACGACGCCACCGCCCTGCTCCACGACGCCGCGGGGCGCGCCTCCATCGGCACCAACTCCCACCCGGCTGAGGCCATGCGCACCGCCGCCCAGGACTGCGAGTCCGAGGTGGAGAAGGCCGTCAACGAGCTCACCCTGGATCGCGGCGTCTACGACGTGCTCGCCAGCCTCGAGCCGAGCGGGCAGGACGAGGCCACGCGGCACTACGTCGCCGACGAGCTGCGCAACTTCCGCCGCGCCGGCGTGGACCGGGACGAGGCCACGCGCGCCAGGGTGCTCGCGCTCCAGGAGGAGCTCACCCGGATCGGCCAGGACTTCGGCCGCAACATCCGCGAGGACGTGCGCTTCGTGGAGCTCGACCCGAAGGAGCTCGCGGGCCTGCCCTCGGACTACGTGCAGAGCCACAAGCCCGGGCCCAACGGCAAGGTGCGCATCACCACCGACTACCCGGACTACGTCCCCTTCCTCACGTACGCCCGAAGCGCCAAGGCCCGCGAGGCCCTCTGGCGCGTCTCCCGCCAGCGCGGCCACCCGAAGAACCTGGACACCCTCTCGCGCCTCATCTCCAAGCGCCACGAGCTGGCCACGCTGCTCGGCTACCCCAGCTGGGCCGCCTACACCACCGAGGACAAGATGATCCGCAGCGACAAGGCCGCCGCGGACTTCATCGAGAAGATCACCGCCGCCTCCAGCAACCGCGCCCGCATCGACTACGAGACGCTGCTGGCCCGCAAGCGCAAGGACGAGCCCAAGGCCACCGTCGTCAACCCGTGGGACCAGGCCTACCTCGAGGACCGGGTGAAGGCCGAGCAGTACAACCACGACTCGCAGGCGGTGCGCCCCTACTTCGAGTACTCGCGCGTGCGCGATGGCGTGCTGGACATCACCTCGCGCCTGTTCGGCATCACCTACAAGCGCCTGACGGAGGCCCAGGTGTGGCACCCGGACATCGAGGCGTATGACGTCTACGAGGGCGGCACGCTGCTGGGCCGCGTCTTCCTGGACATGCACCCGCGCGCGGACAAGTACAAGCACGCGGCGCAGTTCGACCTGGCCACGGGCAAGGCCGGCCAGACGCTCCCCGAGGGCGTGCTGATGTGCAACTTCCCCAAGCCCGGCGCCGAGCCCGCGCTGATGCAGCACGACGACGTGGAGACCTTCTTCCACGAGTTCGGCCACCTGCTGCACCACATCCTCGGTGGCCGCGCGCGCTGGGCGGGGCTGTCCGGGGTGCGCACCGAGTGGGACTTCGTCGAGGCGCCCTCGCAGATGCTCGAGGAGTGGGCCTGGGCGCCGGAGTCGCTCCAGACGTTCGCCAGGCACTACCAGACGCAGGAGCCGCTGCCCGCCGACGTCATCCAGCGCATGAAAAAGGCCGAGGAGTTCGGCAAGGGCCTGTGGGTGCGCCAGCAGATGTTCTACGCGGCCACCAGCCTCAACTTCTACAACCGCGACCCCAAGAGCCTGGACACCACCGCGCTCGTGAAGCAGCTCCAGGAGCGCTACACCCCCTTCAAGTACGCGCCGGACACCTACTTCCACCTGTCCTTCGGCCACCTGGAGGGGTACTCGGCCATCTACTACACCTACATGTGGTCGCTGGTGATCGCGAAGGACCTCTTCACGCCCTTCCAGGCCGAGGGGCTGATGAACCCCGCGCCCGCCCTGCGCTACCGCCGCGCCGTGCTCGAGCCCGGTGGCGCCAAGGAGGCCGCACGGCTCGTGAAGGACTTCCTGGGCCGCGAGTACGGCTTCGAGGCCTATGAGCGGTGGCTGAACGGCCAGTGAGCCTGGCCGCGGCGCGTCGTCCGGGTGCGCAGTAAAAGCAGAGGCCCCGTGCCGTCAAAGGCGCGGGGCCTCGAAATTGTCAAAGCGTGAACAAGGGGCTTGCCCCAGAGGGCAAGAGGCTCAGTGAACCGAGGCCTCGGAGCTCTCGGGCTGCAGGGTGACGCCCTGCGCCTCATCCATGCGGACCTGCACCGGGATGCCCTGGCGCCGGTACTGGGCCAGCGAGTCCGCCACGGTGTCCAGCATGCGCTGGTAGCGCTCCTCGAGCTCCACCGCGATCAGCAGCATCGTCTCGCCCGCGTCATCCACGCCCGGCCGGTACACCCGGCAGCGCTGGAACCGCGCCCAGCGACCGTTCTCCATCTTTACAAGCTCGCCGTCGTAAGCCATCGCGCAGTCCCCCGTGCGAAGAGTGGGTTTCAGTGGGGAGCACTCTAAGCACTTATTAACTCGGCGTCATCCCCCCTCTTGAAAATTCGTCAAACGCCAGTTTTTTCAATATGTTGGCGGCTCAGACAGGGGGCCTCGAGCCCTCCCCCGGACGAAAGGGAAGGAATGTTGTAAATTTGCCAGTCTGTAAAGCTGTTGATGGCCGGCCCGCTGCGTCAAGTGCCCGACAGGCCGATCAGGCGCTCTTTGTGCCGCTCCTGCTCCAGAGCCGTGACCCCGAGGGGCGCTTCCCTTAGATTGAGCGGGATGAAGGTCCCACTGCTGTTCCGCCGCGACAGGACCGTCCTCAAGCGGCCGGACGCCCAGGATCAGCTGGAGAAGGTGCTCGCGGACTCGCTGCGGACGCTCGGACACGTGTGCGCCAAGGTCGCGGACCTCATCGAGGCCCAGCGCCTGGAGCGCCAGGGCTACGCACAGCAGCAGGACACCCTGCGGCGAGTGGATCAGGAGAAGGCACCGACTCCCAAGAAGGAGTAGCGGGCCCGAGCCCTCGCCATGTCCCTCCACGATGAAGCTCCGACGTGTCTCGGCGCCATGGCGGCCTGGATGGACCCGAGCCGCTCCCTGCCGCTGCCCGCGCTGAATGACGAGGAGGGGCCTCGGCTACCCGAGGGACTGCCACCCGTGGTGGATGCCCACGTCCACCTGTTCCCGGATCCCGTCTTCGAGGCCATCTGGCGCTGGTTCGAGCAGTACGGCTGGCCCATCCGCTACAAGCTGCACACCCCCGAGGTGGTGGCCTTCCTGCTCTCGCGCGGGGTGAGCCGGGTGGTGGCGCTCGCGTACTCGCACAAGCCGGGCATGGCGCGCCTGCTCAACCAGTACATGGCCGAGGTGGTCCGCGCCGAGCCGCGCGTGGTGGGGCTGGCCACGGTGCTGCCCGGAGAGGAGGGCGCGGCGGACATCCTCGCGGAGGCCTTCGCCGCGGGGCTCCAGGGCGTGAAGCTGCACTGCCACGTCCAGTGCTTCGCCCCGGACGCGCCCGCGCTGCACGAGGTGTACGAGGCCTGTGCCCGGGCCGGAAAGCCCCTCGTCATGCACGCGGGCCGGGAGCCGGCGAGCCCACATTACAGGTGTGATCCGCACGCGCTGTGCTCGGCGGAGCGGGTGGAGCGGGTGCTGAAGGACCATCCCACCCTGAGGCTGTGCGTCCCGCACATGGGGGCGGATGAGTTCGACGCCTACGTGCGGCTGCTGGAGCGCTACGACACCCTCTGGCTGGACACGACGATGGCCATGGCGGACTACTTCCCCATCGCCCTGCCGCGCCGGGCGCTGGACGTGCGCCCCGAGCGCATCCTCTATGGGACCGACTTCCCCCAGCTGCCCTATGCTTGGGATCGCGAGCTGAAGCAGCTGCTGGGCCTGAAGCTGGGGGACGAGGTGGAGGCGGGGCTGCTGGGGCAGAACGCACTGCGTCTTTTCGGGGGGGTTCTCCCTGAACGGAACATCCCCTGGGGGTAAGTGGGTGTTCAAAATTGGATCCCCCACTTCCGCTATGGAGAGATCGATCCCATCTTGGTCCCCATAGAATCACCACACCCCCGCTGCTTGTCTCACTGAGGCCTCACCATGTCCCACATCCTGGTCGTCGATGACGACGCGAGCCACCGCACGCTCATCTGCGATGCCCTCGAGGAACTGGGTTACCGCACCGTCCAGGCGTCCAACGGCCGAGAGGCGCTGGACCTGTTGGAGGGAGACATGCCCGCCGCGGTGCTGTTGGACCTGCGGATGCCCGTCATGAGCGGGTGGGGGCTGCTCGACGCGCTGAAGAAGATGCCCAGGGCGCGCAACCTCCCCATCATCATCATCTCCGGCTACGGCTTCGAGTGGGAGGCGGAGCTGGTCGGCGCCGCCGGCTACATCTCCAAGCCGGTGGACCTGGACAAGGTGCGGATGACGGTGCAGCAGATCGTCGGCCCGCCCGAGATGTCCCTGATGCACTGATCAGGGGGGATTGTCGGAGGGGGCTCGGTGGACCGAGACTGGGCGCTCACATGTCGCCCTCCCCCACCGACCTGGCCGTCGATGCCCGCGGGCTCGTCAAGCGCTTCGGCAGCTTCACCGCACTCAACGGGCTGGACATCCAGATCCCCCGAGGCGCCTTCTACGCCTACCTGGGCCCCAACGGCGCCGGGAAGTCCACCTCCCTCACCATCCTCACCGGCGTGTATGGCCCCGACGCGGGCACCATCCAGCTGCTGGGCATGGATGCCGTGAAGCAGCCCATGGAGGTGAAGCGGCGCATCGGCATGGTGCCCGAGGAGCTCAGCCTCTTCGAGCGGCTCACCGGCCGGCAGTACCTCACCTTCTGCGGTCGCATGTACGGCCTGTCCGGAGACGAGGCCGCCTCTCGCGCCGTGGAGCTGCTGGAGCTCACCGAGCTCACCTACAAGGCCGGAGCGCTCGTCGCCGAGTACTCCAAGGGCATGCGGCGGCGGCTGGCCATCGCCGCGGCGCTCATCCACGCGCCGGAGCTCGTCTTCCTGGATGAGCCCTTCGAGGGCATCGACGTGCTGGCCGCGGGCGTCATCCGCGAGCTGCTGCGCGAGCTGAGCCGGCGCGGCGTCACCCTGCTGCTCACCACGCACGTGCTGGAGATCGCCGAGCGCCTGGCCACCCACGCGGGCATCATCCGCGGCGGGCGCATGCTGGACCAGGGCACCGTGCCGGAGCTGCTCACCCGCTACGACACGCCCTCGCTGGAGGCCGTCTTCGAGAAGCTCATCTCCGTGCCGGCCGCGCGCAACGCCCGCCTCTCCTTCTATGGAGAGTCCCCCGCCCCGGTGGTTCCCCTGCGCCGGGAGTCCGCGTGAGCCCGCCTCCCGTTCCCGGCTTCCTGCGCCACCTGTGGCTCTTGTGGGGGCTGCGGCTGCAGATCGGCCTCAACCGTGGCTCCGGGCGCCCCAGCAAGCTGCTGGCGGTGGCGACGTTCGTGGGCTCCAGCGCCCCGGCGCTCTTCTTCGGGCTGGCCTTCTTCGGGCTCATGCGGCTGCCGCCCGTGGCCGAGAGCAACGTGTGGCCGTACTTCATCCTCAACCTGCTGTGCTTCGTCACCACGGCGGTGTGGGTCACCTGGCCGCTCTTGTCGGCGGGCGTGGATGACCACTCCGAGCTGAGCCGGTACGCGCCCTTCCCCATCTCGCCCTTCCGGCTGCTCATCTCCTCCAGCGTGGCCAGCCTCTTCGAGCCGCGCGCCCTCGTCTTCTACGCGCCCCTCACCGGCGCCGCCCTGGGCTACGCCTCCGTCCATCACCTGCGCGCGCCGTGGATCGCCGTCATCAACTACGTCCTGTTCGCCCTGCTGTGCGCCGCCTGGAGCCGCGTGGCCCTGCACGCCGTCATCAACGTGCTGCGTGAGAAGCGCAGCGCGGAGATCATCGGCGGCGGGCTGTTCGCCTTCCTCTTCGCCGCCTCGTTCATCCCTCCCGTCGACACCTCGTGGCTCACCGCCATGGGCGAGGCTGGCGTGGAGGCGCTGAACATGGACATCATCGTCAACGCCGCCATCGCGCTGAGCCGCGTGCCTCCGGGCTTCTTCGGAGACTCGCTGGGGCAGCTCGCCTATGGGCGCCTGCGCCTGGCGCTGCTCGAGTCCTTCGGGCTGGCGGTGTTCACCGTCATCGGCCTGGCCGTGGCCTACGTGCTGCTCATGCGCTTCCACCGCCAGGCGGGACGCGCCGGCCCCGCGATGAAGGAGTCTGGAGATCGCGATCCGTTCGCTCGAACGTCCACCCGGTTCCGGACGATCCTCGCCCGCGAGGTGCTGGACCTGTGGCGCAACCCGCGCGCGCGGCTGCTCACCTCCGTGCCCTTCGTGCTCGCCATCCTCCTGAAGCTGCTGTCCGGGCGGGACTTGTTCGTCTACATGCTCGGGGAGTCCGCGGATGCGTGGCTGATGGGCGGGCTGTCCGTCTACGCCGCCGTCGTCATCTCCTCCACCTTCTCGCAGAACACCTTCGCCTATGACGGGCAGGGCTTCGCCATCTTCCTGGCCGCGCCCATGGAGCTGGCCGACGTGCTGCGCGCCAAGAACCTGGTGCAGGGCGTGGCCGGCCTGGGCATGGCCCTGCTGGTGGGCCTGTTCTATCGGGTCTACTTCGGCTTCGGCACGTGGGTGGACTTCCTGTGCTCCATGGCCTCCGTGGCCGCCCTGGTGCCCGTGATGCTGGCCGCCGGCAACTTCCTGTCGCTGTACTTCCCGGTGAAGTTCCACGCCAGCCTCAAGCGCCGGGACAAGCTGCCCCTCACCGCCTCCATGCTCGGCATCCTCGCCGCCAGCGTGGGCTGCATGCCCTTCGGCTGGGCCCTGCGCATGGCCGGCAAGTCAGGGCCGACGCTCCAGACGGCGGCGATGATCGCCCTGTGCGCCGCGCTCTACGCCGTGCTCTACCGGCTGCTGCTGCCCCTGGCGCTGCGCCAGCTGGATCAGCGCCGGGAGCTCATCCTTCGCGCCGTCACCCGCGAATGAGCACTGGGGCCCAGCGCCTCTCGGCACTGAGCCCCAGGGTGCTGCTCGAGGACGACGTGTGGCTCAGTACTTCAGGCCCGGGATCAGCGCGCCGGACGTCCAGCCGCGGCCATTGGCGTTGAAGATGTTCACGCCGTAGTTCTTGCCGCGCGCCTCGATGGTGCGCCCGTCGCCCAGGCTGATGGCCACGTGGCCCGGCCGGTAGAGCAGCGCGCCGCGCGTCTTCAGCGCCTGATCCACGGAGATCTGCGTGCCCTTCTGGCGGAAGAACGGCACCTGGTTCATCGTCCCGTCCGGAACGCTCACGCCCGCCTGGTGCGCCGCCCACTGCACCAGCTCCGAGCAGTCGAACGTGTCCGGGTTCTTGTCGTTCAGGTTGGTCTCCGCGCCGAACACGTAGCGGTCACCGCGCTGCGCCAGGGCCTTCTGCACGAAGTCCTCGGCCGTGCCCTTCGCCGCGGGGCCCGGGGTGGGGCCGGAGGGAGGCTTCGAGCCGCCAGCGCCCTTCAGCTTGCCCCACGTCTGCGGACCGACGATGCCGTCCACGCTGATGCCCTGGGCGCGCTGGAAGGACAGCACCGCCGCCTTCGTCTTCGGGCCGAACACGCCGTCCACGCCGCCAGGGTTGAAGCCCTTGCTCTTCAGCAGGTTCTGGAGGTCACGCACCGCGGGGCCACGGGAGCCCTCACGCAGGGTGGGGTTGGAGGAGCGCGCGGACTGCGTCGTCACTCGAGAGGAGGAGATAGGGGCGACCATGGCCGATGACCTCATGTAAGAACTGACTTACACGGGTTATCGGAAGCGATTTCTCAGAGTTGCGGAAAAAAGAGAGGATCAGCCTCCCGCGAGCCAGCGCAGGCCCCAAGCCGTCAACAATCCCAGGTAGTTACCGAGCGCCAGGCCCGCGAGCCCCAGGGTCAACCCCGGTCCCACCAGGGCGCGATTCTTCAGGGCCGCTGCCACCGGGCCTATCTGCGCCGGCCCGTAGATGGTGGCGGTGGAGCAGATGAGCGTGCTGTCCGCGTCGATGCGCAGCAGCTTCGAGAGCGCGGTGTGGATGACGATGGCCAGGCCCATGACCACCCATACGAAGATGACCAGGGTGGAGTTACCACCGACCAGCACTCGCGCATCCGCCAGCGAGCCCATGGCCACGCAGAAGATGAGCAGCAGGTACTCGCCGAGCTCGTAGGTCCCCACCAGCGAGCGCACCTTCTGGGACAAAGAGGCGACGATTCCCAGGGTGGTGATGCCGAGCAGCGCCGGACTGGCCTCCAGCTTCCCGAACGCGAGCAGCGTCCCGCCGACCGCCACCGCCGCGATGGCCACCGCGAGCCCGAAGCCGAACCCCATGTCCCGCAGGTGGTGCCGCGTCCAGACGCCGAGCGGCTCGCCCGGGTGCTCGAAGGGCTCGTGGTGGGGCACCGCGGTGAAGGGCCTCATGAAGCGCAGGAACAGCCGCTGCGCGAAGGTGAGCAGGAAGAGGAGGTACAGGCCTCCCGCCATCAGGTCCGCCGCGTTGAGCAGGACGAACGTCTCACTGCGCGCCTCCAGCACCTTGCCAATGGCAGCCATGTTGGCGGTGCCGCCGACGTACACGCCCACCAGCATGCCCGCGATCTTCCACCACTCGTCGAACTGCCCCCGGAAGAACCAGCCCACGGCTCCAGCGGAGAGCACCGCCGCCAGGCACGCCAGCGAGAAGGAGATGATCAGCGAGCGCGCCAGCCTCGGCCACTGGCGCACGTCCGAGGAGAAGAGCAGCAGGGGGATGGCCAGCGGCACGGCGACCTCGCTCACGCGCAGCGCGGCCTCCGCGGACAGCCTCACTCCCGGCAGGTTCGCCACGAGGATTCCGGCCAGGTAGCAGACGGTCACCGGGCCGAAGAACTTCGCCACGCGGTAGCGCTCGCCCGCCCAGATGGCCGCGGCCGGGAAGAGGATGCACCCGAGCACCTGGATGACCGTCATCGGCACGCTCCCACGTGAGCCATCGAGCCGCTCCTCCTCTCAGCGCGCCGCTCAGCCGCGGTCGAACACCCCGTCGAGGAACTCCAGGAGGAAGCCGTCCACCTGCTTCTGATCGGGGATGGCCCCGACCATGCCATACATCGCCGCGCTGCCCTCGGGCGCCGGCTCGCCCGCCGCGAGCCTCGAGGCGCAGTCCCGCAGGTCCGCCAGCAGCACGTCCGCGATGCGCTCGTGCGCGGGGGTGATCATGCAGTGCAGCGCGGGAGGCTTCTGCTGCCGATCCAGCTTCCAGCCGCGCACCTCCATCGCGTCGGCCAGCTCGTACACGTTGATCGAGTCCGAGGAGAACGCGAAGACGCCCACCTCCGGCGCCCCCAGGACACGCAGGCCCGGAATGGCGTTGATGCCGGCGATCAGCTTGTCCGTCGTCGCGAGGATGCGCCGCGCGTGCTCCAGGTACCCGTCCTCGCCCAGGTAGTGCATCACCGCCCAGGCCGCGGCGATGGCGCCTCCGGGCCGCGTGCCCGTCATGGACGGCGAGGCGTACAGCCCTCCGGGCCACGCCGAGTAGGTGTAGAACTGGTGCCGCCGCAGCGCGCGGTTGCGGTGCAGCACCACCGACGCGCCCTTCGCCGAGTACCCGTACTTGTGGAGGTCCGCGGACATCGACGTGACGCCCGGCACCGAGAAGTCGAACGGAGGAATGTCGCGGCCGAGCTTCTTCGCGAACGGGAGGAAGAGGCCGCCCAGGCACGCGTCCACGTGGCACAGCAGACCGCGCGACTGCGCCAGCGCTGCCAGCTCGGTGATGGGGTCCACCACGCCATGCGGGTACGGCGGCGCGCTCCCGACGATCATCGCCGTGTTGGGAGTGATGAGCCGCTCCACGTCCCGCACATCCACCCGCAGGTCCGGCGCCGTGGCCGCGTGGCGCAGCTCGACGTCGAAGTAGTGCGCCGCCTTCTCGAAGGCCGGGTGCACCGAGGAGGGCGCGATGATCTCCGGCCGGGCGATGCCCTTCTCGCCGCGGGCCCACTCGCGCGCCGTCTTCACCGCCATCATGATGCTCTCGGTGCCGCCCGTGGTCATCGTCCCGGCCACGTCGTCATCGCCGTGGAAGAGCCCGGCGACCATGGAGACCACCTCGGCCTCCATGCGGCGCAGCGAGGGGAAGGCCACCGGCGACAGGCCATTCTCGGCCATGTACTCGCCGTAGGCCTCCTTGAGCAGCCTCGAGTGCTCGTCATCCACGTAGTACACGAGGCTGAACGTGCGGCCTTCCTTCCAACGCGCGTCCTCGGAGCGCAGCTGGCGCAGCTCCGCGAGCACGTCATCCTTCGCGCGCTTCGACTTCGGCAACGACTTCGGCATCCGGTCCTCCCGCGCGGCCATGCCAGCGCGAGTGCCGAATACCATCAGCGCTCCGCGGGAGGCACCTACCCTCTGCCCACTTCCCACGCCTCGGGGTTTTCCCTCAGGAACCCGCTCAGGGTGTCCTCCACCTCGCGCAGGAACTCCTCCGGAGCCGACTCCGTCGTCCACACGTCTTTGACGCAGAGCGTGGGCTCCACAGCCTCCGAGAGCGACTCGACCGCGGCCAGGGACTCGATCAGGGGCGACATCACTTCTCACACACCGCAGCGTGGGAGCTCGTCACCCGCGCGTGGCTCCCGGTGGAGGCGGCGAGCAGGGCCCGGTGACCCTTGGCTCGAGAGGAGGCCGGCTTGCGCACCGTCCTGCCCGTGCTGGAGACCTCGACGCCTCGCGAGGAGGAGGCCCGGCGGTGTCGGCGCTTCAGCGAGCGGATGATGAGGCCGGCCAGCAAGGCGGCGCCCGCGCTGATGAGGAGCACGGGCGGCGGCGGCCTGGAGTCAGGGACGATGCGGGGGATGACCATGGAGGGCCTCCGAAGCGGGGGAGCCCTGCTCCCTTGCACCCCGAATGCCTCCGCTCATCCCCAGGAAAATCGCGGCTCTACGGCTTTTACGGCCGGCAGACTGCACTGAAATGGTGCGCCGGAATCGAGCAGGCCTCGAAATGGGGCAACCCAATGGTGCACTGCACCCGAAGTGGGGCATACCATCGCACCCATGAGCGTGAATGGATGGCTCCAGGAGTTCCGGGCACTCCACAAGCGGGCCCGGCAGAAGCAGCTCAACGACGAGGAGAAGCAGCTCTATCTCCAGGCTCGTGAGCAGTTCGCGCGCGCGCTGACGGCAGCCCAGGGCATGACGTTGAAGCCGGGCGAGATGGCGCGACAGACGTTCCGCGTCGCCCAGGCGATGCAGATCGAGCTCAGCCTCAACGCGGGCATCATGCGAGCGATGACCCTGGATGTCTCCAAGGGCGGCTTCTCGGTGGTGCTCGGCAAGCCCCCCGGCGAGAACGAGATGGTGGGCTTCACGCTGAGGATGCCGGACGGGATGGACCCCATCATCGGCCGAGCCAAGCTCGTCTCCTCGCGCAAGCAGATCGGCAACTACCGGCTCTCCTTCGCCTTCCATGGCATGTCTGATTACGACCAGGAGCGGCTGGAGACGGTGCTGTTCGACGCCGCCCTCTCTCGCATCCCGGGCTGAGCTATAGGTCATGGCGCCATGCCGATGATCGCGTTCTCCACCATCAAAGGCGGAGTCGGGAAGACCACCCTCTGTGTCCACGTCGCCGCGGCCCTGGCGGATGCCGGCCGCCGGGTGCTGTTGATGGACCTCGATCCGCAGGCGCATGCCTCGCTCGTGCTGGGCCTGGATCCCGCGGACGCGCCGTGCGTGGCGGACGCGTTCGGCCCTCGGCCCCGCCACCGGCTGGAGGAGGTGGTGGTGGCCTCGCCCAAGCGCCCCAACCTCTTCATCGCCCGCGCCCAGCCCCGCATGGCCGCCATGGAGCGAGAGCTCTTCCAGTGGGGCCACCGCCTGCAGGCCATCCCCCGGGCGCTCAAGACGCTGAGCTGGACTCCGGACATCATCATCGCCGACACGCCTCCGAACCTGGGCGCCTTCACCGAGGCGGTGCTCCACCACGCCGATGTAGTGGTCGCTCCCGTCCCCATGGGCGCCTTCGCGCTGCAGGGGCTGGGAGAGATAGAGACCGCCTGGCGCGACGCTCGCGAGGAAGGCGGCGAGCTGGTGGCCGTGGTCAACCTCTGGGACCGGCGCACCACCGCCACCAATGACGCGATGGATGCCGCGCTCGAGGAGTCCACCGTCCCCGTGCTGCGCACGCGCATCCCCCGCTCGGAGGCCATCAACCAGGCCGGGCTGGGCTACGAGGTGGTCTTCGACACCAGCCCCACCGCGCCAGGCGTGGAGGAATTGCGCGAGCTGGCGAAGGAGCTGGGCCGCCGCGCCGGGCTGCGCTGAGGCCAGAGGGCCGCCAGCCTCGGTGGCCTGCCGGAGGCCGAGCTCCCGGCCCCCGAATCACGAGCCGTCACATCCGCTGACAGAGCCCTCTACCGCGATCGAGACCTCCGCTGACGTGCCGCGGGGGCAGGCGGTGGGGGAGCACGGGAGCCGTGTGCCCTCGCCGAGGAGCGTGGCCCCGTCATGCAAGCCCAGTCTTCCTCCCCTGCTGGCCCCACCGAGCACGTCGTGCCGTTCCTCGCGGGAGACGGCCGAGCGCTCAACCTGATCCACGTCCAGGGCGAGCAGGCCCCCACGCTGGGGCCGGTGGTGCTCGTCCATGGCGCGGGCGTGCGCGCCAACATCTTCCGCGCGCCCGTGCGGGAGACGCTCGTCGACGCGCTGCTGGCTGCTGGCTACGACGTGTGGCTGGAGAACTGGCGCGCGAGCATCGACGTGGAGCCCAGCGAGTGGACGCTCGACCAGGCCGCCGTCCATGACCACCCGAAGGCCATCCAGACGATCGTCCAGGAGACCGGCCGGGACGAGGTGAAGGCCATCATCCACTGCCAGGGCTCGACGAGCTTCATGCTCTCGGCCATGGCGGGGCTCGTCCCCCAGGTGAAGCTCATCATCAGCAACGCCGTCTCCCTGCACCCGGTGGTGCCACGCTCGGCGCGGCTCAAGGCCCGCTATGCCGTGCCGGTGGTGGCGAGGATGACGCCCTACCTGGACCCGCAGTGGGGCCTGCGCGCGGAGGGGTTCACGGCCCGAGCCATCACCCTGCTGGTGAAGGCCACCCACCACGAGTGCGACAACACGGTGTGCCGGCTGGCGAGCTTCACCTACGGCACGGGGTTCCCCACGCTCTGGCGGCACGAGAACCTCAACCCCGAGACGCACGAGTGGCTGAAGCACGAGTTCGCCAAGGTGCCGCTCACCTTCTTCCAGCAGATGGCCGAGTGCCTGCGCGCCGGGCACCTGGTGCCGGTGGAGGGCTACCGGGAGCTGCCCGATGACGTGGCCGAGCGCCCTCCGGAGACGGATGCCCGCTTCGTCTTCCTGGCCGGGGAGCTGAACCGGTGCTTCCTGCCCGAGAGCCAGCGGCGCACCTACGAGCGGCTCTCCGCGCGCCGGCCCGGCTACCACGCGCTGCACGTGATTCCGGACTACGGCCACCTGGACATCTTCATGGGCCAGGACGCGGCCCGAGACGTCTTCCCCCTCATCCTCGCCGAGCTCGAAAAGCCGGCGTGACGGAGCGCTGCCATGTGGATGATGCCCCGACGAATCAAGCGGCAGACCGGACGCTTCTCGAGAGTGGACGGCATTCCCTACGCGCTGCCCATCAACTCGCGCTCCTCCCCCGCCCTGATGGCGGCCTTCACCGTCGACGCGCGGCGGGCCGCCGGGCTGCTGCCCGGCAACGAGGTGCACCCGCTGAGGCTCTGGGGCAACAAGAGCCTGCTGCTCGTCACGGTCATCGACTACCGCGACACGGACATCGGACCCTACATCGAGTTCAGCGTCGCCATCGCGTGCACCCACGGCCGCAAGCCCGCTCCCCCGGTGCTGCCCCTGCTGTTCCAGAAGCACTACGGGCTGGGCCAGTACGTGGTGGACCTGCCGGTGAGCACGGAGATCTCCGTGAAGGGCGGCAAGGGCATCTGGGGCATGCCCAAGCACCAGGCGAACCTGGACTTCCACATCAGCGAGCGCACCGTCAGCAGCCAGTACGACAAGGATGGGCAGCTCGCGGTGCGCATCGAGATCGACCGGCCCGGCAAGGCCTGGCTGCCGCTGCGCGCCAGCGGCGCCAACTACTGCCAGTTCCGCGGGATGCTGATGAAGTCCTTCATCTACTTCCGTGGGAAGTTCGCCTTCCGTCTCGGGAGGAAGGCCTCGGCCCGGCTCACCCTCGGAGACCATCCGCGCGTGCAGCCGCTCAAGAAGCTCGGTGCCTCCTCCCGCCCGCTCTTCGTCGGCTTCTTCCCCGAGTCGAGCGGCGTGCTGGACGATCACTTCGAGGCCTGGTTCCTCAGCTATCCCCAGCTCCCGCGGGAGCAGCCCGAGGGACTGGAGAGCGTGGTGGGGCTCGGCTTGAGCCAGAAGTGGCTGCCGCCTCCCCGAGCGGAAGGCGAGGACTCCGCGCCGCGCCGGCTCGAGGCCGTCACGGATGATGCGGGGATGGGAGCCCACCCATGAGGCGCACGGTCCTTCACATGCTCAACGCGTGCCTGCTGTTCCTCTGTGCCTCGATGTACCTGGGGACCGGCTGGTCGCTGGTGCTCTTCTCGTTCCCCATCGCTCCGCAGCTCACGGTGGACAACTACTACCTCCAGTTCGTCCCCCAGGTGACCGCCGCCACCCGGTTCTTCACCTGGATGACGCTGGTGATGCTGGTGTCCGCCGTCGTGCTGTTCATCGCCGAGCGCAAGAGCCCGCTGCGCTGGTACCCCGTCATCGTCTTCCTGGGCGTCGTGGCCGCCACGCTCCTCACCCGGTTCCTCATCTTCCGGTACAACGCGGAGATGGCCTCGGGCATCCGGGACCCCGAGCGCCTGCGCGAAGTGCTCGCCGGGTGGATGACCACCAACCGCATCCGCGTGGGGCTGTGGACCGTGCAGTGGCTCGCCATGATGGGCTACTTCGCCCACAAGCTGCTGCGAGCCGCTCAGCCCGCTCACGCCGAGACCCGGAAGCCGGCCCAGGAGGGGACGGGCGTCCGCCGGTGGGTGGAGGCCCGGTCATGAGGGGACGGACTGAGCGCTGGCTGCGCTGGATCCTGCGAGCCATCTCCGTCGCCACGGTGGTGAGCGGGGCCGTCCAGCTCGTCGCTCCGGGCTTCGAGCTCGGGTTCCTTCGCGCGGAGTCGACTCCGACGAGCCGCCACTTCTTCGGCATCGTCGGCATGTTCATGGTCCTCTTCGGCGGCCTGCTGCTCCATGCGCTGGTCCGCCCGAAGGAGAACCCGGCTGCCTTCGTGTGGGCCGGCATCCAGAAGCTCGGCGCGTGCGTCGCGGTGAGCCTGGGCGTCGCGCGTGGCATCTTCTCGCCGCTCGCCCTCGGGGTCGCCGGGTTCGATCTGCTCTCAGGAGTGCTGATCCTGGGCTACCTGGGCCTGATGCGCCGTGCCGAGCGCATGGCGACGGTGTACCCGCCTCTCAAGTCCGCGCCCGTGGCCGAGCCGCTCCCGGCGCCCTCCCCTGTCACTGTCCCCATGGCCGCGGATGGCCGCAAGCGGGCCATCATCCTCGCGGGCGGCGGCATGCGCGTGGCCTGGCAGGCCGGCGTCCTGCGCGCGCTCGACGAGGAGGGTCTCCGCTTCACGCACGGCGACGGAACCTCCGGCGGCATCATCAACCTGGCGATGCTGCTGTCAGGCCAGTCGCCTCAGGAGATGTGCGACCGCTGGCGGACGCTGCGGGTGAAGGAGTTCGTCTCCTTCGTCTCTCCCGAGAAGTACCTGACGGCGTGGAACATGGAGGCCCTGGGCGATGCGGATGGAATCGTCGACCACGTCTTCCCGCACCTCGGTATCAACGTGGAGGCCATCCGCGCCAACACCTCCATGGCGGGCACCTTCAACGTCTGCGACTTCACGCGCAAGACAAACGAGGCCATCCCCCACACCCGCGTGGACCAGGAGCTGCTCGTCGCGGGCATCTCGCTGCCCATCTTCATGCCTCCGGTCCGCAAGAACGGCGGGCTGTACACGGACTCCGTGTGGATCCAGGACGCCAACCTGCTCGAGGCGGTGCGCCGCGGCGCCAATGAGCTGTGGGTGCTGTGGTGCATTGGCAACACGCCCACCTATCGGCGCGGCGTGTTCCACCAGTACGTCCATATGATCGAGATGAGCGCCAATGGCGCCCTCTTCGAGCAGCTCGAGCGCATCCAGGAGCTGAACGATCGCATCCGCGCCGGCGAGGTGGTCCACGGCCACCGCCAGCCCATCGTCGTCCACCTCATCAAGCCCGAGCGCCCCCTGCCGCTGGATCCGGACTTCTACGCCGGCCACGTCACCGCCGGCACCCTCATCGACCTCGGGTACGCGGACGCCCAGCGCTACCTCGCGACCCGCGGCGACTCAGGCCTCCCGCTCACTCCGGAGATCACTCGAATGAACGCACCCGCCCCCGAACTCACCTTCCGCGAGACCATGTCCGGTCCCCTGGCCCTCGACGAGACCGACCCCACCGTGGGCGCCGGCAAGGGCCGCCACACACCCTTCACCTTCCACGCCACCATCAGCGTGGATGACATGGAGGCCTTCATCCGAGACCCGGCGCACGCGGCCCGGCTCGTGGCCCACGTCTCCTATCCGCCCTTCGGCGACAACATCCCGGTGAAGCGCGGCAGCTTCAACCTGTTCAAGTCCGGCGACGATCCGAACGTCCGGCTGATGACCTATGGCATGGCCTTCGAGCACCAGGGCCGCGAGTACTACCTGGCGGGCACGAAGACCATCCGCGACGAGCCGGGACCGGACCTGTGGCGGGACACCACCCGGCTCTACTGTCGCCTCCACGAGGGCCAGGACGAGCGCGGACCGGTGGTGGGCGCGGGCGTGCTCAAGCTGGGCCTGGGCGACGTGCTCAAGATCGTCTCCAGCATGCGCTCGGCGCGGGAAGGCGTCGATGGCCCCCAGGCGGTGATGCGCTTCGGCCGGTTCTTCCTCGGCACCCTCTGGGACGTCTACGCCCCCATGGCCCGCGAGCCAGATGCCGTGGAGCGCGAGGCCATCTCTCCCCCCTGAGCCAGGAGCCGCGCCATGCCTGCACGACGTGAACACTTCGACGCCATCATCGTGGGCTCTGGCTTCGGCGGCTCGGTGATGGCCTGGCGGCTGGCGGAGGCGGGCCTGCGTGTCTGCGTCCTGGAGCGCGGAAAGACCTATCCCCCCGGCTCCTTCCCTCGCAGCCCCTACGCCATGCGCCGTAACTTCTGGGACCCGAGCGAGGGCCTCCACGGCCTCTTCAACCTGTGGTCCTTCCGCGGGCTCGGCGGCGTGGTGGCGAGCGGGCTCGGCGGCGGCTCGCTCATCTACGCCAACGTGCTGCTGCGCAAGGACGAGAAGACCTTCGTCCGCGAGAACCTCCAGGACGGCGGCTACGAGTACTGGCCTGTCACCCGCGAGGAACTCGAGCCCCACTACGACACCGTGGAGAAGATGATCGGGACCCAGCGCTACCCCCTCGAGCACGAGCCCTACCGTCAGACCGCGAAGACCCTGGCGATGAAGCTCGCCGCCGAGCGCATGGGCCTGCAGGAGGACTGGCAGTTGCCGCCGCTCGCGGTGACGTTCGCCAACCCCGGCCAGCCCCCCATCCCGGGCGAGCCCATCCAGGAGCGCCAGCCGAACCTCCACGGCCGCACCCGCCTCACCTGCCGGCTGTGTGGCGAGTGCGACTTCGGCTGCAACTACGGCAGCAAGAACACGCTCGACTACACGGCGCTGTCCGAAGCGAAGCGGCTCGGCGCGGAGCTTCGGGTGCGCTGCGAGGTGAAGTCCTTCTGGCCCGAGGATGGCGAGTACGTCGTCGAGTATGTGGACCACTCGGAGGCCCGGGAGGGCGAGCGGCCCGAGGTCCCCACGTCGATGCTGCCGCGCACGGTCATCTCCGCGGACAAGCTCATCCTGGCGGCGGGGACGTTCGGCACCGCGTACCTGCTGCTCAACAACCGCGCTGCGTTCCCGGGGCTCAGCGAACAGCTCGGGACCCGCTTCTGCGGCAACGGCGACCTGCTGGGCTTCCTCTTCAAGTGCACCAACCAGAGCAAGGGCAAGCGTGAGCCGCGCATCCTCGATGGAGGCCACGGCCCCGTCATCACCAGCGCCCTCCACATCCGCGACGCGGCCGAGGGCGGCACCGGCCGCGGCTACTACATCGAGGACGCGGGCTACCCGGAGTTCGTCAACTGGCTCTACGAGAGCGGAAACCAGCTCGCCGTGCTGCGCCGCTTCGCTCGCCTGGGCCACAAGGTCGTCAAGGGGTGGCTCGGCCTCAGCCGGGACACGGACGTGAGCGCGGAGATCGCCGAGGTGCTCGGTGACTGCGTGGGCTCGGCCAGCTCGCTGCCCCTGCTCGCCATGGGGCGGGATCTCCCGGATGGCCGGATGACGCTGAACCGCGACGGGCTGCTGGACGTCGACTGGCGCATCCGCCGCTCGTCCAGCTACTTCCAGCGCGTCCGGCGGACGATGGCGGAGATCGCCGACGCGCTCGAGGGAAAGCTGATCCCCAATCCCCTGAGCTACCTCAGCCGCGTCATCACCGTGCACCCGCTGGGCGGCTGCCCCATGGGCCGCTCCGCCGAGGAGGGCGTGGTGGACGCATATGGAGAGGTCTTCAACCACCCCGGGCTCTACGTGGCGGATGGCGCCGTGATGCCGGGCCCCACCGGTCCCAACCCCAGCCTCACCATCGCCGCCCTGGCGGACCGCTTCGCCGAGCACGTCATCGAGCGCTCCCGCCGCATCGCTCCTTCTCCCTCCCCCACCCCAGAGGCGCCATGGGTTCCACCACCGATGTGATCGCCGCGCCGGCGCCCTCTCCGGCCAGGCCGCCCCGGCGCCCACCCGGCCGACGGATGGTGTCCTGGCTGGATCCCCTCATGCTGGCCAGGACCGGCGTGCGGGCCGCCATCTCGGCCACCATTGGCAAGCAGGCCGATCGCCGGCTGCTGGATGCGCTGGCGGCTCCCGAGGTGGAGCCCTGTGACTTCTCCGTCGATGCAGCGGGCAAGTCTCGGAAGGAGCTCTGGCTCGACTACGTGGCGGACCTCGGGGATGGCTGGGACTCCACGTACGCGGTGGCCCAGACGGTGGCGCGGCCCACGCTCACGGTGACGGATGAGACGGGCACCTCCTACGAGACGCATGGCGGCGAGGTGCTCGTGTTCGGCGGGGACGAGGTGTACCCGACCGCGAGCGTGAAGGCGTATGACGAGCGGACCCTCCAGCCCTGGACCGCGGCGATGCGTGGCCAGCGCCCGCCGCCCCACCTGTTCGCCGTCCCGGGGAACCATGACTGGTATGACGGGCTCGTCTCCTTCATCCGCCTGTTCTGCCAGGGCCGCAGCCCCGCCGGCTGGCAGACACACCAGCGGCGCAGCTACTTCGCCGTGAAGCTGCCGCACGGGTGGTGGCTGATTGGCACGGACATGCAGCTCGAGTCGGACATCGATCAGCCCCAGGTCTGCTACTTCCAGGAGATCGCGAAGCTGATGCGCGAGGAGGACCGCGTCATCCTCTGTCTCGCGGAGCCTGCGTGGCTGGTCGCCCAGGTCCGTCCTCCCGACCACAGATCCTATCTGGAGAACAACCTCTCCTTCCTGGAGGACCAGGTCCTCGGCAAGAAGGTCAGCGTCTTCCTCGCGGGGGATCTCCACCACTACCGGCGCCACGCGAACGACGAAGGGCGACAGAAGATCATCGCGGGAGGTGGCGGTGCCTTCCTGCACCCGACCCACGTGCCCCGGAAGGAAGCTCCGCTGGCGGAGGGCTTCACCGCTCGCAAGTGCTTCCCCAGCGCCAAGGAGTCCCGACGGGCGTGCTGGCGCAACCTGGGGCTCGTGACGAGCAATCCCCGCTTCGGCGTCCTCACGGGCCTGCTCTACATGCTGCTGGCCTGGGCGCTCGCGGTGAACATCGGCTCGGCGAGCGTCACGGGCGCCGTGGGGCTCGTGGTGGGCACGGCGCTCGCCAGCCCGGGCATCACGATCATCTCCGCGCTGGTCATCCTGGGGCTGATTGGCTTCGCGGACTCGCGCTTCGGGCGCTGGCGCTGGCTCGTGGGCCTGCTGCACGGCCTGGTGCACCTGACCGCAGCGTTCCTGATCGCCTGGGGCGTGGCTCACCTCATGAGCTCCGCCGTGGGCCTGTCGTTCCGCAACCCCGTGCGGGACTTGATCAGCGCCGTGCTCATCTTCGCCGGCGGCTTCCTGGCCGGACCGACGATCATGGGGCTCTACCTGCTGATCTCGCTCAATGGCTTCGGCGCCCACCCGAACGAGGCGTTCTCCTCCCTGGCCATCCCGGACTGGAAGAACTTCATCCGGCTGCGCATCGCCCCGGATGGACGCCTGTGGCTCTTCCCCATCGGCCTGCGTCGCGTCCCCCGCTCGTGGAAGCCGGGGGAGACGGCTCGCGATCCCGAGTGGGTGCCGGACCCTCGGGACCGGCGAGCCACGCCTCCCGCCCTCATCGAGCCGCCCCTCGTCCTCTGAGTCAGATCGGCGCCGGAGGCATCAGGTACTCGAGCAGCGTCCAGGCCTTGTGCCAGTCGGGCGCCCGCTGGGCGATCATGTGGTGCAGCCACTGGATCACGGACGGAGGCGGAGGCGTGCCTCGGTGCTCGAGCGCCGCCTTCGCGCTGGCCAGCATGCGCGGAATGTACGCGGCAGGCGCGCACCCGGCCTGCGCCAGCGCCTTGTCCCACTGACCCTGGCGGAACAGGGCGTCGATCTCCTCGCAGAAGACCTCGGGCAGCCGCTGCCAGAGCTCCTTCCGGATCGCTCCATCATGGGAGTCCGGTCGCCCGGCGCGGATGGCCTGCCGGACATGCTCCGGGGGAATCTGCTCCCACACCACGGGGAGCGGCTCGCTGCCCCAGGGCTCCGTCTGCTGGGTCCAGACCCGCACGAACGCGTCCCAGTGCTCCTTGCGGAAGAACCGGCACGCGTCCTCCTCGCCCAGGAGCGAGCGGTAGCGCTTGCTGGCCAGCACTTCGACGGCTTCCGGCGGCAGGAAGTGCCAGAAGATCCTGGCGTGGTCCTCCCAGGGATGAAGGAACTGAGGCAGCTCCGACGCGCCCGAGGCGAGCCACGCCGTCCAGATCCTCCGAACGCACTGCTCCCAGTCCACGCCCCGCCGCCGCGCATACTCCGGCAGCATCGCCCCCAGCGCGTGCCAGGAGACGGACTGGTTCACATCGCTCAGCGAGAGCGGACTCTGCTGCAGCAGCCGGAGCAGGCGCTCGGGCTGGAGCAGCAGCGGAATCGCCGAGGAAGGCGTGGCCAGCGGGCCCAGCCCCTCCAGCAGCCGGCCCCCCAGCAGCAGCAGCGGCATCAGCCACCGCTCGGGCATGCGCCGCTCCTGCGTCGAGCGGTACGAGGCCATGTACACCAGCCACCGCCGGGCCTCGGCGGACGGCTTCGTGCACCAGGAGTCCAGCGAGAGGTCCGAGCCCGGAGGCAGCACCTCGGACAGCGCCAGCAGCGCGGCGTACCAGATGCGGCGATCGACCAGCAGGGACTCCCGCGTGGGAGACCCCTCATAGGCAATGCGCGGACGGGGAAGGCCCGCCGCGTCCGGGACGACGAGGGCCCGCTGCACGCGGAGCGCTCCCAGGCGCAGCTCGTCGGGAACCGGCTTGCCCTCCAGCACGAGCAGGCCGAGCACCCGGAAGGTGGCCTCGAGCGCCGCCACCCACTCGGGAGAGCGCAGATCCGGTGACTGGAGCACCCCTCGCACGAGCGCGAAGTCGTTGCTCCGGCAGCGCTCGAGCAGGGCCTCGAACACCGTCGCCGCGTGCTCCTGGCGCAGCAGGACGGCGCCCCAGACGTGGGGCCCCTGCTCGAGCGTCTCGAGGATGCACTGCTCCAGCAGCCCCGCCAGCACCCACGGAGGATGAAAGGAATACCGCTGAGGCTGCCGCTCGCGCAGCAGATCCAGCTCGCGCAGGGCCCGCACCACCCGGAACGCATCCGGAGGGAGTCGGCCTCGCAGCTTCTCCAGGCTGGCGCGATCCACCTTCAGCCCCTGACGCTCCAGCTCCCTGAGCCACTCGAGGTCCGCCTCGTCCGGCCGCGAGTGCGCCAGGGCGTGCCAGGCGTCCAGCGGACGGGCCTCGAACCACGGCACCTCGCTCTCCAGGAGCATGCGCCGGCCCATGATCTGGAGCCGCTTCCAGAGCCCCTCCTGCGACAGCTCGACCTCCTCCGCCTGCTGCATGCGCATCCGGAGGAAGAGCCGAGCCACGTCCGCCCCGCTCCGCGCCTTGGCCAGCGCCCCGGAGGAGTCCCCTCGCCTGGCGAAGGTGGCGAAGAGGGCGATCAGCCCCAGCGCCGTGCCCACCGTGTCGATGCGGGCGAGCACCTCCGGCGTCTCCAGCCACCGCAGGCAGTCCTCCTCGACGAAGCCATCCACCGTGATGCGCTCGCCCACCCACTCCACCAATTCGTGGAGCCACGCGCGGACCTCCGGGCTGCTCACCGGATGCCACGCCAGCGGCGACTGCCTCCAGGCAACCGGGGACTCGGGGAGCTCGCGAAGGGGGCGGGCACCGCGCTCGGCCTCGTGCTCCACGACTCGCGGGGCCGCAGCCTCCGTGGCCACGCAGATCTTCAGCTCGGACGCCATGGCCGCCCGCTGGGGAACACCGTCCGCGGAGGCCAGCTTGATGAAGACCGCGCCGCGCTCCGGGAGCTGGCGCTCGGCCTCGGCCCACGTCTGGGCCTGGAGGAACACCGCCAGCCCACGCGCCTCGAGCCACTGGCCGACCAGCGTCCGACCCGAGCCGCTCGGGGCCTGCCACCAGAGCGGCCAGGTGGAGGGATCACGCACCTGCGCCGGGATGCCCGGAGGCAGTGCATCGCGTCGGAGATCGAGCGAACGGACCGGCACGTCCCGCAGCCGCACCCGCGCGCCTCCGGACGGCCGCGTGGGCTGCAGCTCCGTGAGCTGCTCGTCCACCTCTTCCTGAGTCATCTCCAGGACTTCGGAGAGCGCATGTCGGACTTCCGGGCGCTGATCGAGCCACTCCAGCGCCTCTCCCGAATCGAACTTCCCGAGATAGGTCGCGAGCGACGTCTCCTTGATCCGCTCTGTCCGAGGCCACGACCGGGACTTACGCAACCGTTGTGCCAGTTCGACGAAGCTTTGCACTCGTGGCTCCAGCTCCTCCATCCGGTCGCGAATCCAGCCCATGTGGAGCTCCTCCCCGCGGCGCACTATAATCAAACTGGCACCAATTGGGAACCAATTGACCCTAGATTGACCCGAAGGCTGACGCACCTCTCCCAGTCCCGGGCCAGAGTCAGCCGAGACCCAGGCGCGCGGCGGGAGTGGCTTACAGGGCGGAGGCGTTGATGCCGGCGCGCAAGGCGGCCTTCATCGCCAGCAGGAGGCGGTTGGAGAGCTCCTCGTACTGCTTCGCCTCTGGCTCCGGGAAGCCCAGGTCATTCCACGAGCCCATCCCGCCGAACACGTCCGAGGCCAGCGCCGCGTTCACGAGCTGGATGGCGGGCCTGGGCAGCCGGTGGAGCAGGAGCAGCTCGATCAGATCCTCCAGAGGCTGAGGCTCGAGGGACAGGCGCAGCAGACAGCGACGGAAGTGTTTACTCCAGTACTTCAGGCCCTGCTGCTCGGCGAACCTGCGCACGGCCTCCAGCGCGCTGGCGAGCCCGGCCTGGCAGCTGCTCACATCCCGCTCGGTGAGGACCGCGTCTCCCGGGCCCACGGGGAAGTACTCGAAGGACAGGCTGGAGGAGCCCGGCGCGGGAGAGAAGAAGGTGTTCCACCGCACCGTCTCCTCTGGCTCCACCTCGTGGCCGTCGCCCACGGGCTCCACCTCCACCGACAGCGGCATGGTGCGCTGGATGATCTCCTGCATGTCGTCGAGCGTGCGCGACTCGAGGAAGGCGCGGACGCTCCGTCCCTCGAGCTCGGGGGCCAGCTCGCGCGTGAGCGCCTCCTCCCAGGCCTTCGCCTGCTTGCGCCCCTGGAGGAACTCCCAGAGCTGCTTGCCGGAGATTTCATAGAGGCGCGGGCGCACCTCGCCGGGCATGAACCGCTCGACGCGCTGGCCCTGGGTGAAGAGGAGCAGCCCCATGCCTCCTCCTCCCAGGAAGGCCTCGCGGATGTGGATGGGCAGCTCCTTCGGGCCCTCCTCCGGGTTCGTCTCCCAGGGGCCCCGCGCGAACCAGAGGCGAGCCTCGGGTGAGGCTCGCGCCTCGAGCCACTCGCGGAAGGACAGCCTGCCGCCCCGCTCGTCCAGCATCGTCACCCGTGAGTAGGAGCGGCTGTCCTGACGGAGGCCGATGCTCATGAACTCCTCGATGTCATCCCAGGGCACCTGGTTCGGCTGGCGCAGGGCCCGGTTGCCGGTGGTGACGAGGAGGGAGGTGCAGAAGTCGATGGGGCGCATGGGGCGATGATGCACCATGAGCCCGCCTTCCCGGAGCCCCTCTCAGGGACAGCCCACCTGACGCGGTGCTTCCTCCGGGGGCAGCTCGTCCGGGGAGTCTCTCAGCCCTGGCGCTCCGGCAGCCCGAGCGCCTTGCGCACCTCCGCCACCGAACGTCCCGCCCAGTGACGGCGGTGGTTCTCCAGCAGGGAGAAGCTCCGCGTCTCCATGCGATCCACGTAGAGCGTGCCCTCGAGGTGGTCCACCTCGTGCTGCAGGATGCGCGCGTACCAGCCCCGGGCCGAGATGGAGACGGGCGTCCCGTTCTCGTCCAGCGCCTCCACGCGCACCCCGCGCGCCCGCGACACCAGCGCCGTGTAGCCGCTGACGCTCAGGCAGCCCTCGTGAAACTCCACGGGCGTGGGGTCCTCCACCACCAGCCTCGGGTTGATGAGCACATGAAAGGGCACCGGCTTGCGCTCCCGCGCGGCCAGCTCCTCCGCCGAGAGCCCCGCCTGGTACTCGGGCCGATCCTCCACCACCACCACGCGCAGCCCTACTCCCACCTGCGGCGCCGCCAGCCCCACGCCCGGCGTGTCGCGCATCGTGTCTCGCATGAGCGCGATGAGGGACTTCACCTCGGGGCTGGAGAGCTCCTCGGGCGTCACCTCCCTCGCCCGCTGTCGCAGCACCGGCTCTCCCGCCTGGACGATCTTGAGCACCATGCCCGGCATCTCAGCGCCTCCGTATGTCCGTGTTCGATCCCTACGTGAATGGAACTGGCAAGGCCTTGCGCCGTAGCCGACCTTTCCCGCGCGTGCAATGGCCGACGTTCCCTCGCGCGCCTGTCGCCTCCAGGACGACGGCTGTGTCCTGGGTTGATCGGGATTCACGAGTTCACAGCCCGGGTGGGCTGACAAGCCTCGGGGGGAGGCTCACCGTGGGTCGCGGGAATGGTCCCGCCGTCGACAGGAGCATGCATGCCGCCACGTGGTGTGAAGAGCCAGAAGCGCACGCGCCAGTATGAGCACGTCAAGGACTCCGAGCTGGCTCGTGGGGTGAGCCCCCGCCGCGCCAAGGAGATCGCCGCCCGCACCGTCAACAAGCAGCGGAGCAAGACCGGCGAGACGAAGAGCGCTCCTCGCCGAGCCGTGGCGGGCAAGACGTCTCGCAAGAAGAGCACGGGCAGCACCACCCGCAGCCGCACCGGCTCCACCCGTAGCCGCAGCGGTTCCAGCCGCAGCCGCGCGGGCGGGTCCAGCCGCGGCAAGCGCTAAACCCCTTCAGGCAGGTCGGTGAATAGCCCCTGTCGGGCTGAACCAGGACCGAACTGGTATGACAAGCAGACCAGTTCGGTCCGGTCTCGAGAGACAGGGCCTCCTCGAGGGCTCTCTGCTAGAAGCTGGGCCCATGCCCATCGCCGAGCTCAATGGTCAGGGAATCTTCTTCGAGGACTCGGGTGGCTCCGGCCGTCCCGTCATCCTGAGTCACGGCTTCCTCATGGACAGCCGCATGTTCGATCCGCAGGTGGCGGCGCTCGCCCCCGAGTTCCGCGTCATCCGCTGGGACTCGCGTGGCTTCGGCCGCACCCGCTGGGATGGCAAGCCCTTCTCTTTGTACGATCTGGCCGCCGACTGCATGGCCCTGCTCGACCACCTGGGCATCGACAAGGCCGTGGTGGGCGGGATGTCCCAGGGCGGCTACTGCGCCCTGCGCATCGCGCTGCGCTACCCCGAGCGCGTGAAGGCGCTCGTGCTCATGAGCACCCGCGGCACCAACGATGACGAGCAGACGAAGGCCGGCTACCTGCAGTCCGCCCAGGTCTGGGCCTCCGTGGGTCCCGAGCCCATCGTCCAGGCCCTCTCGGGCCCCATCCTCGGAGAGCCGAGCCTGTTGCCGACGTGGCTCGACCGCTGGCGCCAGCTCCCGGCCGCCAACTTCATGGCCGCCGTCCGCAACCTGACCGATCGGGACGACATCACCGGCCGGCTGAAGGAAATCCGCTGCCCCACCATCGTCTTCCACGGGCTGGAGGACGTCGGCGTTCCGCCCTCCGATGGCGAGTTCCTCCACAAGACCCTGCCGGGCAGCGTCCGCTTCGTCCCCGTGCCCCACGCCACCCACGCCGCCAACCTCTCCCACCCCGAGGTCGTCAACCCGCCCCTGCTCGAGTTCCTCCGCGCCTACGCCTGAGAGGAGACGACATGACGCGCTCCCGCCGTGTCCTGTGGATTGGACTCGGGGTGCTGCTGTTCGGCTGCTCGACCACCGCGCGGCGGACGAGCACCCCTGACTCCGAGGAAGCAGCTACCCGGCGCCCACGCGGCACCTGGCGGATGGACCTGCCGGGCCCGGGCAGCTCGCGGTTCACGGGCATGGCCACCCAGGCAGGGGACATCCTCGCCATCGGCTCCTTCGAGGGCGAGACGACCGTGGACGGAGAGCACCTGGTGTCCTCCGGCGAGCAGGATGTGCTCGCGGTCCGGCTCTCCCAGGATGGAAAGCTGCGCTGGGCCCGGCGCTGGGGTGGCGCGGGCTACGACAGTGGAGAAGCCATCGAGCCGGGCGCGGATGGCTCCGTCCTCGTGGTGGGCCACCTAGCGGGCGCGGTCGACTTCGATGGCACCTCCCTTCCGGGCCGAGGCGACACCGACTGCTTCATCGCGAAGCTGGCCGGAGAGGATGGCCACACCCTGTGGGTCCGCCGGTTTGGAGGAGCGGGGAGCGCCGCCTGCCGCTCGGCGGCCTTCGACCGCGCGGGAGACGTGCTCGTCACCGGGCGCTTCGACGGCCAGGTGGACCTGGGCTTCGGGCTCCGGAGCAGCGCCGGGGGGAACGACCTCCTGCTGGTGAAGCTCTCCGGCCAGGACGGCACTCCCCGGTGGGCGCGCACCTTCGGCGGGGCCGGGGATGACATCGGCCGGGACGTCGCGGTCGACGCGTCCGGCACGGTCTTCCTCACCGGGCACTTCTCCAGCGCCGTGGAGCCCTCCGTGGGGGCGCTCGACTTCGGAGGAGCGGTCCGGCTCACCAGCGCGGGGGACTCCGATGCGTTCCTCGCGGCCTTCTCGGGCGATGGGCACTGCCTGTGGGCCCGCGCCATCGGCGAGGCGAACTTCGACCTCGTGAAGTCCGTGGTGCCCGCGCCGGACGGCACCCTGTTCCTGACGGGCCTCTTCCAGGGGAACGTCACGCGCCAGCCGGGACAAATCCTCTTCGCCGCGGGCGGCTTCGAGGGCTTCGTGGGGCGCTACTCCTCGCGAGGCGAGGAGCTCTGGCGGCGCCGCTACCCGACGCTGACCTCCGGGCACGCCATCGCGCTGACGCCCAGCGTTGAGCTCGCGATGGCGGGGCACTTCTCCTCGACCCTGGAGCTGGGAGCGGGCCGGACGCTCCAGAGCGAGGGAGGGAACGACGCCACCGTGGTGCTCTTCGACTCCACGGGAGCTGTCCGGTGGGCCCACCGCATGGGAGGCCCGGGCCACGACTACGGCTACGCCGTGGCAGCCGTCGCGGAGGGCGTGGCCGTGGCGGGGATGTTCGCGGGGCCTGCTCCCGCCGGGGGCGGCGAGCCCTCTTCCCACGGGTTCATCGCCTGGCTTCCGCTGCGCTGAGGAGAGCCTGAAGCCCTCCTCGGATTGAGTAGCGGGGCGCTCAGTAGGCCACGCCGTACCCGGCGGCCTGGGCCCTCACGCTCTTCATCACGTTGTCGTCGAAGCTGTCCGCCTTCTCCGCCACGTTCTTCGCGCGCCAGGTGTCACGGTCCTCCGCCAGCTTCGCCGCCTTGGCCTCCAGCGCCTTGCGCTCCTCGGCGAGCTGCTTCACCTTCGCCGCCTGCTCCTCCTTCTTCAGCCCCTGCAGTTCCTTCGGCAGCTCCGCCGTCTTCACCATCGCCAGCGCCTCGGGCTTCTCCACCAGGTCCACCGCGCCGCCCACCGCCACCGGCGCGCTGCTCGCGGCCGGCGCCGGCTTGCCCGAGCCCGCCGAGCGCGCCTTCTTCATGTAGCTGATGCGCTCGGCGGCCTGCTCCGGCGCCAGCGAGGCCATCTGGTCGGCGCGGCCCCGGTTCTCCGCCTGCACCGCCGCCGTGCCCGTGTAGAGCGTCTTGGTGGCGATCTCCGCGTTCACCTTCGCCAGCTCCGCGTCATACGGCGTCGCCACCGCCAGCATGCCGCCCTCCTGCCCGATGGTGTCGAACGTCCCGTCCGTCAGCTTCGCCGCGTACTTCCACGCCCGCGCCGTCTCCTCGTCCCCGCCGCAGCGCACCGTGTTCACCACGATGTGCCGCTCCTTCGCCTGGTTCGCCCAGTGCCTGAAGTTCCACGAGGCCCCGCGGTCCGCCGGCGGCGCGTCGCCCACCAGGAAGATGACCTTCATCGTCTCGCGGCTATCGCTCCAGCGCATCTTCGACACCGCCTCGCCCAGCCCACGGCCCACGTGCTCGGGCGCGTCTCCGCCGCCATCCGCCTGGAACTGACGCAGGTGCGTGAACACCGTGTCCAGGTCCTCGCTCAGGTCGAAGCGCTTCGTCACGTACGCGTCGCCCTCGTCCCGGTAGCCCACCAGGCCCACCTTCAGCCGCGGCGTCGGCTTGCCCGTGGCGATGCGCGAGGCGATGGAGAAGATCTTCTGCTTGGCCCCCTCGAGCAGCCCGCTCATGGAGCCCGTCGTGTCCAGCACGAAGACGACCTCGATCTGCGGCCGGTTGTCCTTCTTCTGCGCATCCTCCTGCGCCTTCACCTGCGCCGGCTGCTCCTGCTTGGGAGCCACCTGACGAGTGGGGGCCTCCGCGAGGGCCAGGGGAGCGGAGAGCGTGACGGTGGCGAGCGCGGCGGCCATGAGAGGCCGCGCGAGGAAATTCAGGGACATGGAAGGCTCCAGGCGGAAAGAAGATGGGATTTCGCGCGCGTGTCCCCCTGAAACGGACAAGGCCGTGGAAAGGTCTATGAGCTCTCCACGGCCTCGCGTCCGGCCCTTCCATGTGCCTGGCGACTACGCCAGGTCGAACAGCAGCGCCTCCACCGGCTCATTGGCCACCAGCACCAGCGAGCCCTCATCCGAGACGGCGGCGCCGTCCCCCGCCTTCACCGCCACGCCGTTCAGCGTGCCCGAGCCCCGGGCGATCTGCACCCACGCGTGCCGGCCCGGCTTCAGCGCGTACTCGGCCTTCTCGCCCTTGCCCAGCAGCGTGCTGTGCAGCGTCACGTCCTGGTGCACCGTCACCGAGCCCTCACGCCCGTCCGGCGAGGCCACCACCCGGAACCGCCCCTGGCGCTCCTTCTCGGGGAACGCCTTCTGCTCGTAGCTGGGCTTCAGGCCCCGCCGCTCGGGGAGGATCCAGATCTGCAGCAGGTGCAACTCCTGGTCGAAGCGGTTCTGCTCGCTGTGCAGCACGCCGGTGCCCGCGGTCATCCGCTGCACCTCGCCGGCCCGGATGACGCCGTGGGTGCCCATGCTGTCCTTGTGCTCCACCTGCCCGCCCAGCACATAGGTGATGATCTCCATGTCCCGGTGCGGGTGCGTCCCGAACCCCGTGCGCGGCGCCACGCGATCCTCGTTGATGACGCGCAGGCTGCGGAAACCCATGTGGTCCTCGTCGAAGTAGTCGGCGAACGAGAACGAGTGGTACGTGTCGAGCCAACCGTGGTTGGCGTGGCCTCGGGCTTCTGCGGATCGAATGGTGATCATAGGGTGCTCCTTCCTGTTGCATGGTTGAGATGCCCCGCCACCCCTGGCGTTGCGGGCTCTCTGGCCACCATCGGTGACACCCTGTCCATGAGCAATCCGGCGGCCACCACCCAAGCACCTGAAATCAGGGGCAAATACCTTCCGGACGGCAACCCACCCTCTCAAATCGAGAGGGGTGGCACCTCCAAAGCGAGAGTCCCCTCCGGCACGCCTGGCCGAGGAGGGAGCGCCCTCACCTGGGCGGCAGCACGGTGGCCTGGTAGAGGATCTTCTCGATGCGCGACTGGGGCTCCGGCGCGCCTGTCGCGACGGTCAGCTCCAGCTCGGCGAGCACCCGCAGGTGGGCGGCGGCGCGAGGCGCCCAGCGTGTCCGCACCTGGGTGCGCGTGCGCTCGAACCCCTCCAGCAGCACCTTGGGCTGGCGCAGGCGCATCCGGACTCCGCTGTCCTCCAGGTGCTCGGACTCCAGCGTCCCCAGCCCCGCGCAGCGGGTGAGCACCACCGCCAGCGCCTTGTCCAGCAGTGCGTCCGCGTCCTCCAGCTTCGGCGCCCACGCGGCGAGCGTCAGCCGGAGCTGGCACGGCCGCCGCTCGTGGAAGCCGCTCGCGGCCCCCGTGCGCAGGGTGGCCACCACCGTGCCCTTTCCCTTCGCGGGAGGCCGGTAGAAGCGCAGCGTGGTGCCGTCCACCTGGTAGTCCTGCCCCCGCGACAGCATCCGCCCCGCGGGAGACTCCACCTCGGTCACCTCGCCCTCGACACCCGCGGGCAGCGTGAAGTCCCGGGTGGTGCCGTCCGCGTCCCAGCGCTGGACGCTCGAGAAGAAGGCCGGCTCGCGCGCCGCCAGCGGGTCCTCCCCCGCGGGCAGCACGTCCAGCTTCGAGACCGTCACCTCCACGCGCTGCTCGCCCGCCGCGGGCGTGGTCGTGGGAGCCCCGGGAGAGACCTTCACGTCATCCGGGAAGGCCTCGTCCAGGGCGGCGGCCAGCAGGTTCTCGAGCGCGTAGAGCATGCCGACTCACGAGGACTACGGGTGAGAGGTGTCCTTGCCGTTGGGCGCGGCGGTGCTCCCCTCCCCCATGCCGATCTCGTGCCCCAGCAGCTCCTGCAGCACCTGGATGGCGCCCGCGATGCGCAGCATCGTCTGCTGCACCGAGGCCTGCTTCGCCTGCAGCTCGGCCAGCAGCTTCTCTCCCGACGCCAGCTCGGCCTTGAGCTCCTCCAGCCGCTTCTCCATCTGATCCTTCACGTCGTTCTCCTCGTCTTCGAGCGTCCTGCTCCCAGTGGGACAGGGACTATCTCATCGCACGGCCACCCGCAGCTCCCCGACTCGCACCGCCCCCGCCACCGGGGCACTCGCCGAGCGCACCGCCACCTCCACCGTCGCTCCCGCCGTGCCCAGCGCCTTCAGGGTGGCCTCCGGCACCACCACCCTCCCGCTCGCGTCCGCCGCCACCGTCTGCTTCGCCGCCCCCCGCCGCAGCTCCACCTGGAAGGGCGGCGCCGGCGCCTGGCTCGTCACGCGCAGCCGGCCCAGGGCCCACGTCGGCGAGGGCGGCGGCTCCCAGGGGAACCACGCGCCCTGCCCCAGCCGCCGGAGCACCGGCCCGAGGCTGCCCTCCAGCGGGGGCACCGCCGTGGAGAGCGGCCACAGCGCCTCGCCCTGGCTGATGGTGAGCACCGCCCACCAGCGCTCCTTGAGGAGCAGGGGCTTCGGCAGCTGCACGGGGACCCAGAGCGGCTTGCGCAGCGCCGAGTCCGCCACGGACGCGGTGAAGGGCACCAGGGCGCCACCATAGGGCACCTCCGCGGGCCGCCCCTTCACATCCGGGTGCAGCGCGAGCGTCCCCACCACCTGCTTCGTCGTGGGGCGCAGCAGCACGTCCACGCCCGCCAGCGCCGTCTCGCCCAGCCCCGGGAAGCCCTGCGCGGCCTGGTGGCCGGGATCGCACAGCTGGGCGTAGGTGGAGACGTTGGCTGCCTGCCCCTCCACGAGGATGCGCTCGGGGATGAGCTCCGGCGTCACCGTGAAGCTCATCTTCGCCAGGCTGTTGCCCGCCCCCACCGTCAGCCTCCCCACCGCCTCGCCTCTCCAGGCGATGGGGAGCGAGGCCTGGCCTCCATCGAGGGCCGTGTAGACGACGTCGGCGGTGAACTGCGCGCCCACCACCTTCACCGGCCCCAGCAGCCCGGCCTGGATGAGGATGGGCACGTCCACGGCCTTGCCGTCAGCGGGAATCCGCTGCTGGAGCGCGCCCAGCAGCCCGTCCACCACGCGGACCTGCTGGCCCGGCAGCAGCCGCCCCGGGCGCGAGAAGACGGACTGCCCTCCCACCAGCACGCTCAGGTCCGACGGCTGTCCCGCCAGCTTCACCGTGAGGCCCTTGAGGCGCGCCTTGGCGGACTTGAAGTTGCCCGCCTCCAGCTTCCCCGCCTCCAGCATCAGCCGGCTGGCCACGACGTCCGGCAGCGGCTGCTCGGTCCCCAGGGAGACGGTGTCCACGGGCAGCGGGGGGAACCAGACGCCGCCATCGGAGATCTTCGGCCGCAGCAGCGTCGCATCCCCGCCCGCCGCGGAGGTGACGTTGAGGGACACGAGCGAGCGCCGCGCGCCCCAGTCCGCGGTGAGCCACGTCACGTCATTGGCCTGCTCGCTGGCCCAGCCGGCGCTGAGCGGCCCCAGGTTGGTCGTCACCACCAGCCCTGGCGAGGTGCCCGCCGTCAGCTCCGTCATCCCCGGCGGGCCCTCCAGCGTCACCTCGGCCAGCGTCAGCTCGACGCGACCGGGCGCCACCGCCGGCACCCGCAGCACCAGGCCCAGCCCGGCCACGGGAATGTCCTGCGTGGTGTTCACCACCGCCGGTCCGTCCGGCGCCACCAGGAGCGAGGGCTGCACGGCAGGCACGGGTCAGCCCTTCCTCTTGGCGACTTCCGGCTCGAAGCGCTCCACGTCGGCACGCACTCCCTTCACCTCCCAGTAGAAGGCCTGCGAGGGGTTGTTGCGGTCCGTGGCGCGGACCACGAAGTGCCCCTCCTGGACCGCCGAGGCCGCGAGCGACGACACGGGCCCCTTGCCCTCCAGCTTGGGCGTGAGCTGCACCGTGCGCTCCTCCTTGCGCACCAGCGCCTCGAAGTAGCGGGGCAGCTCCACCCGGGCCACGCCATCGTCCAGCCGCGCCTCTCCCCGGTAGTAGACGCCCAGCTCCGGGCCCTCGATCGAGGCGTGGAGGAGCTCCTTGCCCTGGGGATCCAGCGGGTGGTCGATCTTGAAGAACTTGCCCGTGCTGGAGGTCAGCCTCCCGGTGATGGTGAGGTTGCCGGTGCCTCGCTCGAGGATCATCCGGTAGGCATTGAAGTCACCCCACCAGAAGTTCTCGTTGTTGGCGTCCGTCCCGACGCCCACGTCCCACAGCGCCTTGTTGTTGCGGTACCACTGCGTCAGCGTCCGGTTGCCGTTGCCATCCAGCCGCAGCACCAGCTCGCCAGGCGCGGCCACGTGCAGCCGGCAAGCCGGATCCTGGGTCCCGATGCCCACATGGCTGCTGCGGAGCGTCATCCGCTCGCCGCCCTGCTGCCAGAAACCCACGGCATCGTCCGGGTCGTTCTCGATGCCGATGAGCAGCTTCATCACCTCGCCGGAGGTGGCGAAGTAGCGGATGAAGGCCTCATCGCCCGAGCCCCCCGCCGCATCCACCGGGAACTGGATGCCGGCCGTCCGGGCATTGCCCACCTTGGGGGTGATGGCGCCGGTGAACTCGGTCCCGGCCTCGGCCCAGATCTTCACCTTTCGCTGCTTGTTGGAGCCTCCGCCGACGATCTCCAGCGCGTCCGACCACTTGCGGTAGGCGATCTTCCCCGCCGAGGGCTCCTTGTCCGCCACGTTGGCGCCCAGCTCGAGGCAGCTGCCGACTCCTCCCAGGGACAGCAGCTCGGTGGGAGTGGGATCGTTGATGCCGACCTGGCCCGTCCCCTTGATGGTGAACATCTCCGCGCCGGCGGCGGTGCCGAAGAAGGAGAAGCGCGCGCCCGTGTTTCCCACGTGGAAGCGCATCTGCCCGGCCCCCATGCCCAGGCCGTACAGGTCGGTGGGGTTGTCGTGCAGGGCGATCTTCGTGTTGGCCATCTCCGTGCCCAGCGACAGCTTGGCGGGCAGGTTCACCTGCGCCGTGCCGATGCCCAGGCTCGTCTTGACGTCCACGATGCCGTTGCGCACCGTGAGGCGCTCGCCGCCCTGCTGCCAGAGCCCCAGGGTGTCGTCCGGATCGTTGTCGATGCCGATCATCAGCTTCATCACCTCGCCAGAGACGGGGTAGTAGCGGATGTAGGCCTCGTCCCCCGAGCCGCCGGCCGAGTTGACGGGGAACTGGATGCCCGCGCCGGTGGAGTTGCCCACCCGGGGCATGATCGTCCCGCCCGTGACGGTCAGGTGCCCGCCCGACAGCGTCAGCGAGCCGGTGATGGTGTCCCCGGCCCGGTTCACCTTGGTGGACTCCAGCGTGCTGGCCCGGTTGTCCAGGCCCGTCAGCCGCGTGTCGAAGCCGCCAGCGCGAGTGATGAGCGTGTTGATGTCCGCCAGCAGATCGCGGTCCACCACCTTGAGCTGGGCCACCGTCACGCGGGAGCCGGGATCGATGCGCGTGCCGTCGATGGCGTTGGGCTGGATGCCCTCGCGCGGAATGAGGGTGCCGTCCGCGCCGCCCTTGTGGGTGTGGGATTGGATCTCCTGCCGCGCACGTACCTGGATGTCGTTCCAGTCGCCGCTGCGGATGAGATCGTTCGGGTCCTTTTTGATGTAGGGCTCGGGAGGCATTAGAAGGTCACCTTCCAGGACAGCGTCATTTCCATGTTGGGGCTCTTGTTGACCACGTCGAACGTGACGCGGTTGTAGAGCACGGGCGGGCGGCCGCTCACCTCCACCTGGACACCCGCCTCCGCCAGGGGCTGCACCGCGCCGCTGCCCGCCGCGGGGAGCGTGGCGGTGATGGTGGCCTCGCTGTCCTTCACCGCGACGGTGGCCTCGGCCCGAGCCAGCTGCTTGGACAGCGCCGTGTCCTTCGGGTCCGGCGCGTTCACCGACCCGGCGTCATCCTTCTTGCCCGTGCCCACGGCGATGAAGAGCCGGGGCGTGCCCTGGATGACGCCGGTGACGAACTGCGCCACCAGGGAGCGCCCGGCGTCCGTGATGAGGTTGTCCACCTCGCGCCGGTCCACCTCGCGCCCGGCCTCGTCTCGCAGCACCAGCGTCAGCCGCCCCTTCATCCCGTGCCTCTCCGTGTTGCCCATGTCTCTGTCGCTCCCGTCGCGGTCCACGCCTCAAGGCGCGAAGCGAGACCAGTCCATTCGCGTGACGTCGAAGATTCCCCCGAGGGTGAGCAGCCCCTCGCCCAGCGGCTGCTTCTCCGCGGGCTGTGGCGCCGTCGCCTTCACCTGGAGCCGCTCCCGCATCCGCGCGTCCTCCGTGGCGCGCGCGGTGAGGTGGACGCCCGGCGTCTCCTCGCCCAGCGGGTGCGTCTCCTCGCGAGGCGGCTCCGGAAAGTCCACGGACACCTGGACGCTGGCCGCGCGGGCCCGCTCCACGGAGCGCCGGAGCAGATCCAGCACCTCGTCGCGCAGCTCCGCGTCCCGGACGGGGACCTGAGGCACGCGCAGGCGGAAGCTGGCCGGAGGGCGCGTCCACCACTCCAGGGTGATGTCCACCTTGCCCGCCATGGGCGCTTCCGGCGCGTCCTGGAGCAGGTTGGTGATCTCCGGGGCGGCCAGGGCCTGCACGTCCTTGCGGGTGAAGCCCCGGTAGGCCCACGTCACCTCGCCCGGCTCCACCGTGGGCGACATCACCTCGTGCTTCAGCAGCGCGAAGCGCGAGGCCATCGGGTCATCGCTCTTCTCGGCGGTGAAGTGGGAGACGTCGAAGAAGGCCTTGCCCTGCAGGAAGAAGATGCGGTCCGAGACGTCCCGGAAGGTGCCGTCCGCCTTGCGCACGAGCGCGCGGCCCTTCGGATCCATGAGGAGCTGCAGCGCGGGGCCCTCCGTGAAGTAGCCCTCGAAGGGCCGCACCTCCTCGGCGGTGCGATCCGGGTGGAGGAGGAGCGCCTCGCCCGCGGCGAGCTGACCGGCGAACAGGAGCGTGCCGTTGCTGCCCAGGTTCTGCACCGTGGGGTAGCTGACCGGCTCGAGCGCGACGATCTGCACCTCGGGGCGATCCTGCACCAGGCTGGGGCTGCGCACCCGGAACGTCTCGCCGTGCCGCAGGCCCGTGAGCAGCAGGCTGCGCGGGGTGAGCGGGCTGTCGGTGAGCAGCATGCGCGCGAGGACGGGGTTCTGCCCCGAGCGCTCCGTGATGGCCTCCGCGCTCTTCTGTGGCCCCTCCTTCTTGCGCGGCCCCTCCTTGTCCCAGACGCAGCGCCCGGAGGCCTCTGGGTTGGCGCAGCCGGGGCAGCTCGCCCGGGTGCCGGGGCGCACGCCCAGCCCGAGCGTGGTGTCGGGCGCCTTGGAGCCCTCTGGCAGCCGGACGAGCCGGGGGCACAGCTCCGTGTCCAGCGCCGCCGCGCCCAGCGTCAGCACCGAGCGCACGGTGGTGGAGCCCCGGGTGGCCACGGGCGCGCTGTGGCGCACCCGGCGGCGGAAGAGCTCCGCCTTGTCGGCCTCGCGTGGCCACTCGGTGGAAGGCTGCTCCCAGTCCGCCCGCTCCCAGGGCTCGCTCTCCAGGTTCAGCAGCCGCGCCAGCCCCTCGAGCGGGTGTGAGGGCTCGTCGAAGGGAGGCACCCCACCGGCCAGCGCCACCCACCGGTCCCTCAGCACGCGCTCGATGGCCAGGTCCAGCTCCGCCAGGCGCGCCGCCATGGCGTCCACCAGCACGGAGACGACGCTGCCCGCCGGCTGCTGCGCGTAGATGCGAGGCAGCACCGAGAGCAGGCGCTCCCGGCGGCGCTGGTGCAGCCGCTCTCGTGGGTTCAGGGGCTCGTCACCGTCCGCCATGACGGGCCTCCCCTCTGGCGAGCGCCGGACTCATGCACCGCCTCCCGCGCCCAGCACCTGACGCAGCTCCAGCACCTCGCGCGGATCCAGCACGTCCTGGTCCCCCGCCCGGACCAGCTCCACCGCCCGCCCGTCGCGCGCGTGCAGCAGCAGGAAGCGGGCGCTGGTGACGGTGGTGGGGCCCAGCCGGCCCTGGAGGGCCGTCAGCAGGGTGTCGAACTTCAGCGGATCGCGGTTCGCCTGCTCCGCCATGTCGTCCAGCGGGGCCCGCAGCGCCGCGCGCACCTCCGCCTCCGTGACGGCCTGGCGGACCTGCAGCTCTACATCCATGAAGACGCGTGGAGCGGGCGGCTCCAGCTTGAGCGCGAACGGCTCGTGCAGCCGGCGGTCGCGATCCAGCCCCGCGCGCTCCCCGGCGCCCACCTGCACGTCTCCGTTGCGCAGGCGCCGGCGGGCCGTCTGGTCCTCCAGCTTGCCCGGCAGCGTCTCCACGTAGGCCCGGAGCAGCGTGTCCTCCTGGGTGCTCGTGGGCTTGGGGAAGACGTCCGACACCTTGTCGTTGCTGGCCAGGATGTTGCGGATCTTCGCCGCGCGGACGTTCTCGCTGGCGCCCAGGCCCTCGATGTAGCGCGCCAGGCCCTGCTGGATGTCCCGGGCAATGGCCTGACGCTCGGCCTCCGGGTAGTCCTGGTTGAGCACCACGGTGGCCTCCACGCGCAGCCAGATCCAGGTGACGCCGCGCAGCATCACCTGGATGCCGGCGGGCCGCGTCTCCTCGATGGCGCGCCGGGCGCGCAGCTCCATGGCGCTGTCGAACTCCACGTCGCCCACCACGACTTCCACCACGCCGGGCTTGCTCTGGGGCTCGTCCACCGTCACGCGCGTGAGTCCCAGCTCGCGCAGCGCCAGCTCCATGGACTCGCGCGTGCCCAGGTTGGCGCCCGACACGGCCCTGCGCGCCCGGGCGCGCAGCTCGTCGTCCGTCTCGTCCTCCTGCTGCTGGACGAGCCGCACGCGGTTGGTGACGCCCTCCACACCCAGCATGGGGCGGGGCATGGTGTTGAGCACGCCCGGCGCCGTCATCTTCTCCAGCTTCTCGGCGTACTTCGCCTGCGCCTCGGCGTCCTCCGGGGTGGTGCCGGCCTTGGGCCTCGGCGGCAGCGCCTGGGTGGAGCGCACCGCCACGGTGGCCTCGGTGCCCCCCTTGGGGATGCTCGAGGAGGCGGTCGTCTCGAAGGGCACGGTGTCCTTGCCGGCCACGGGCGTGCCGGCGGGGATGGGCACCTCCTCGGGCGCGGGCTGGGCGCGGGTGAAGGTGACGGTGCCCTGCAGGTAGCCGCCGCGGCGGCGGACCACGCCCAGCAGCGCCACCACGTTGTCCAGCGCGGCCCCGTGCGCCGTGTCCACGTAGCCCAGCTGGTACACCTGGTCGAGCTGCGCGTAGGCCACGGCCAGCTCTCGCGAGAAGGCCTCCACCAGCGTGCGCACCACGCTGCCCTCGGTGGTGTCCGTGAGGGCCACGCGGCCGCCCATGCCGGAGGACAGGTCCTCCAGGAGGCTGTCCACGATGGACGCGAAGTCCTTTTTCAGGAACTCAGCCAACGTCGATCTCCACCTTCACCTCGAGGGGGGCCCCGGTGGCGGGCCGGACGGCGGCCTCCACCATCACCACGCCTGGCGCGTCCTTGCGCGGCAGCACATCCACCCGCGTCACCTCCTCCACCCGAGGATCCTCCATCAGCGCCCGGCGCACGTAGCGGCGCAGCAGCTCGCGGTTGGGGCCATCCATGGGCTCGCCAATCAGCTCGTGGATGCGGCTGCCGTAGCGCGGGTGGCCGAGCGTCCGCAGCTCGCCGCGCCCCACCAGCAGCCGGAGGATGAGGGCCTGGGCCAGGTTGTCACGCCCCTCCACCGTCTCGAAGTCCGCGGTGCTGGCCACCAGGTCCACCCCGCCCGTCCGAGGGAAGAGGAGCCGCAGGTCTCTCTTGAGCACGTCGGCCATGGCTACATCAGCCTCCCCGGCGCCACCGAGGCGGCCGGCGAACAGGAGATGCCCGGGGACACCATGGCCTGCTGGGCCAGCATGGACAGCGCGGTGGCCACCACCTCGGCGATGGCGCCCGCCAGGTCCGGGGCGTTCTCGCCCTTGAGCCCGTTCTGCGTCATGAGCCCCTTCACGATGGACTCCAGCTGGGCCTTGGTTGGCGCGGGCATTACATCAACCTCCCAGGCGCCGTGGTCGTCAGCCCCGCGATGGCGATGCCGGGCGCCACCTTCACCTGCGTGGTGAAGAGCTGGATGCCCTGCGCGAGCGCCCCGGCGATCACCTTGGCCAGGTCCGGCGCGTTCTCTCCCTTGATGCCGTTGGAGGTGAGCGCGGCCTGGGCCAGGGGCTCGAGCTGCGCGGCCACGGGACCTCCCGCCGGCGGAGGCATCAGCGAGCCCGGCCCCACGGTGCTGCCACTGAGCGCGGGCGGAGGCGCGGAGGCGGGGATGCCGGGCATCACCATGGCCTGGGCCAGGAAGAGGGAGAGCGCCTGGGCCGTCACGTCGGCCAGGGCCTTGGCCAGGTCCGGCGCGTTCTCCCCCTTGATGCCGGCGGAGGTGAGCGCGGCCTGGGCGATGGGCTGGAGCTGCGCGGCTTGGGGCGCGGGCATGGTCATCCTTTCGCCTTCACGCTCTGGGAGCCCACCAGCGGCGCCCCGGTGAAGTAGCACTTGTGCGTCTTGTCGGTGATGACGCCCCCGCCGCCGGTGCCCAGGTCGATGTTCCCCGAGGCGTCCACCTTGCAGTCCTGGCACTTGAGCTCGACGTTGCCCTTCACGTCGAGCTTCAGGTCCTCGTTGGAGACGAGCTCCACGGTGCCGTCCTTCTTCATCGTCAGCATCGTCTTGCCGGCGGTGACGACGGCCGAGCCCTCCTTGTCGATGGCCAGCGAGGTGCCACCCGGCGGTGACTCCACCCGCCACTCGTCCTCGTCGTGCTTCGGGGGCCGCACCTCGTCCGAGTACAGCCGCCCCACGATGATGGGGCGGTTGGGGTCTCCTCCCACGTAGGAGAGGAGCACCAGGTCGCCGACGCGTGGCGGGCTCACCATGCCCACATGGGGCGTGGCGATGGGGACCTTCTTGAGCTCCAGCTCTCCCTCGCGCAGCTTCACGTCGCACTGGTGGTTGTGCGCATCGCCCTCGTCCGCGTGGGGCGAGATGGCCGTCACCACGGCCAGGTCTCCCAGCCGCAGCGACTTCAGCTCGTCCCGGACGATGGCCCGGAGGATGGACATCAGGTCACTCATCGCTCGTCACCCGCCACGCGGCTCCCGCTACTTCTTGCGGAAGGTGTAGGTCACCTGCACGTCGTCGAAGTACGCGTCGATGTCCCAGCCGGCCGTGTAGTGGCCCTCGAGGATGACGAGCATCGCCGTGGCCCCGGGGGGCACCAGCACGTTCTCCACCGACTGCTTCACCCAGTAGCGCTTCTGCGACACCTCGTCGTCCGAGAGGCGCGCGGTGGTGTCCGCCGACTGGGGCCAGGGGTCCGCCTTGCGGGTGGCGGAGACCAGGTCCGCGGCCTCGGAGGTGCGCACGCGCGGACGCGGGGTGCCCGGGCCCTTGAAGACGTCATCCCCGTAGAACTCCACGGCGATGGTGCCCCGGTCCGGCTGCCCCGTCGTCTGGCTGCGCTCCTCGTAGAGCGAGCGGCGCATCACGCTGGCGGTGATGAACAGGTCCCACCCCGCCTTGCGGTCCAGCGTATTGAGGGGGATCCACTGGTACATGCGCGTCACCGAGCCCGCGGGCGGCTTGCCATCCGCCCAGTCCGGCGAGGCCGTGAAGATGGAGTTCTGCGGCTTGCCGGTGCGGCCAGGCACCCAGGGCTCCGTGAAGCGCGCGGCGAAGAAGTACTGCCCGCCGCTGGCGGCCTCGCCCTCGGACCAGCGTCCGCCCTCGTAGCGGTTGGGGCCCGGGCGCAGGTAGCGCGAGCGCAGGGCGACGAAGCCGGGGATGGCGTCACCACCCGCGTCGCTGATCCAGCCGCCGCCGGGCTGCACGGGCGCGGGGCCCACCGCCGGCAGCGCCGCGCCGGCCTTGTAGTAGGGGTAGCGCGCGTGCGCCACGGGGGTGATGCCCTCCTCCTGCGGGGCCTCGGCGCCCGGGTTGACGATGCGCAGGAAGCCGCCCGTGCTGCGCGGCGCGGTGGGCTCGTCCATCGGATCGATGTCCGCGGGCAGGCGCGTGGCGTCGAAGGGCTTGGCGCGCAGGATGTTCTTGGCCGAGTAGTCCAGGTGCATCAGCCGGTTGAGCGTGGCGTTGTCCAGCTCGCCGCTGATGGGCAGCTCGTTGATGGCCTGGAAGCGGCGCAGGCGCTTGGCGAGCTCGGCGCCGAACGCCGTCTTCTGCGCCACGGTAGGCTCGGTGTAGCCCATCTTCTCCAGCAGCCCGAACGTCTCCGCGATGTCCAGGGTGCGGTTGGCCTCGGTCGTCTCGCGGCCGTCGAAGAACCACTCGATGATGGTCTCCGGGCTGCCGCCGCTGCCGCTCCACGTCTCCAGCACGCGCGCGGGCAGCTTGGCGTTGTCCGTGCGCCACAGCCGGCGGGAGCCGTAGCGGGAGATGGCCAGCTTCTCCTCCTCCGGGTGCGTCTTGTCGCCCAGGCCGTACACCGTCAGGTCCTGGTTGAAGGCCCACTGGAGCAGGCGGATCTTCCCGCTCTTCTCCACGTTGACGTGGTGCAGGGTGGAGGCGGGGATCTTCGCCTCGTCCACCGTGCCGTTGGCCAGCCGGGGCAGCATCTCCTGCTCGATGCACAGCAGCCGGTACAGCTCGTGGCCCAGCACGTACACGTCATCCGGGTCCGGGATGTAGCCCAGGTACTCCTTGATGCGGTCCATGATGCCGCCCACGCCGGAGAGCGGGTTCTGGGCGTCCGTGACGGAGATGCCCACCACCGTCTGCACGCCCTTGACGAAGTTGTCGCTGGTGGCCGCCTTGATGAAGTCCGCCGTCACCTCCACGAGGGCCTTGGCCGCGTCCGTCTGGACGAGGATCTCCTGGATGTCCATGGTGAGCTCCACCATGTACGAGAGCGCCTCGGCGAAGCCATTGATGGCCTCACGCACGCCCAGGGCGATGTAGTCCTGGGGGCCGGTGGCGTTGCGCGCGCGGGCGATGCGGATCCACCGCGGCGGGCGCCCCAGGTCTCCCGGATCCTCCAGCGAGTGGCGCACCTGGAAGAGCAGGTAGGCGACGAGCGAGAATGGGTTGCCGGTGGTGGTGGTAGGCGCTGTTTCGGGCGGCATGGGCTGCTTCCTTTCGTGCGTGTCTCGAGAAAAAACGGAGGGTGTCGGTCAGGGCGGGCGGGGAGTGATGTCGGCCAGGAGCGTCCCCAGCGCTCCGCCGTCCGTCAGGGTGGGGTTGGCGCGGCGGCCCAGGAGCAGCTCCAGCTCCTGGCGCACGCCCGCGGGGTCCTCGGGGGCCGGCACCAGCCCGGCGATGCGCACGCCGACCTGCATGGCCGAGTGGCCGGCATTCGCCGCGTCGGTGATGGCCTGGAAGGGCCGGGGATCCAGCCCGAACTTCTCGGGCATCTGACCGAAGTCGATGCCGGTGGCCAGCGCGCCCACGAGATCCGTGGCGACCTCGAGCAGGGCCTTGAGGGCATCTGCCACGCGCAGCACGTCCACCACGTCCTTCAGGGCCCCGGCCAGCCACGCGAGCGCATCCGCCACGGCGGCGAGCACCTTGCGCGCCAGCTCCGGGATGGTGCCGGAGGCCGTGCCGAGCGCGCGGATCCTGCGCCCGGGCTCGCCCTGCACCTGGGTGCGGAAGTCGGCCAGGCCCGCCTTCAGCGCGACGAAGAGGTTCTCTCCCACGGGGCTCATGCCGTGCCTCCCTGGGCGGCGGAGCTCTTGTAGCCGAGCAGCTTCTGCCTCACGTTCGCCACGCCCGTGCGCAGCGAGTCCAGCGACTCCACGGAGGGCGCCATGTCCAGCACGGCGGCGCCGCCGGCCAGCACGTCCTGGCCCGTGCCGAGCGCCTTGGCCATGGGGCCGGTGGCCTTCATCGCGTCGCCGAGGCCCAGCGCCGCGAGGTCCTCACCGCTGGCCTGGGTGATCTTCTCCAGCCCGCCCACCAGCGAGCGGGTGAGCTGCAAGAGGCCCGAGAGCGCGCCCAGCTGGAGCAGCGGCTCGCGAGCGCCCTCCAGCAGCCGGTCCACCTCGTCCAGCACGCCGGCGAGGAAGTCCACGGCCGAGTCGAGCTGAGCCTCCGCGCCCACCTGCTTCACGATGGCGATCACCGCGTTCACGGTGCTGGTGGCCAGCAGCTCGCTCAGGGCGGTGATGAGCTCGCCGGTGGCGGTGACGATGTCGCTGAGCTGCCCCACGTCGCCGGGGTCCTGCCCGCTGAGCGCGCGCACCGGGGACAGCGGGTCGAACCCGCGCAGCTTGGAGGCCAGCTGGCCTCCCTTGTCCCCCACCTTCTTCAGCTTGGAGAGGAACTCCGCCGAGCCCGCCACGCCCTGGACGATGGCGGCGGCGTCTCCCAGGTCCACGCCGGTCAGGTCCTTGACGATGTCCACGCCGCCCGCGGCCAGCTTCTCCACGAACTCGCCCAGGCTGCCGGCGCTGCGCAGATCGTTGATGAGCCCCACCACCTTCTGGGGGTCCACCTTGCCGAGCGTCTGCAGCACCTGGCTGAACTGCCCGCCGGTGAGCGCGTCCGCCTTGTCCACCAGGGCCTTGCCCAGGTCGCTGACGCCCAGCCGGTCCAGCAGGCCCGGGTTGGAGGCGAGCAGCCCCGGGATGGAGGACGGATCCTGGATGGCGTTGTACGCGGCGATGACGTCCGACATCTGGACGTTCTTGAGCTTGTCGGTGATGGCGCCGAGCGCCCCCGAGTCCAGCCCGACGGACGAGAGGATGCCATCGAGCCCGCCGCCGGTGAGCCCGCCCGCGGCGCTGTCCAGCGCGCCCGCGAGATCATCGGTGGAGAGGTGGTCCACCAGGTCCGGGTTGGCCTCGACCAGCTCGGGGAGCGCGGTGGCATCCTGGATGCCGGTGGCCGCGTCCACGGAGCCCTCCGCCCAGCTCGCGGCGTCCGCCTCCACCGCGGCGTCCACCTCAGACAGGGCGGCCTCCGGCTCGGGCGGCTCCTCCACGTGCTCGCGGACCTGCAGGCGGTACCAGTAGCGGTCGCGATAGCCCGCCACCTGCCGCACCTGCAGCGTGTCGATGAGCACGTCGGTGAAGTCCATGCCCGCGGTGATGTCCGCGGAGAAGGGCACTGGCTCGGCCTCGGCCTGAGCGGTGCGCAGGGCCTCCAGGGCCTCCAGCGCGTCCTCGCCCCAGAGCAGGCCCTCGAGCTGGAGCCGCACCGCCGAGCGCCCCAGCTCCTGGAACAGGCTGCCAGCGCGGCCGGGGATGTGCTGCTCCACCCAGCGCCGGCCCTCGTCGGTGACGATGGCCTGGACCCCATGAAGGTCGACTCTGGCGATCCGCACGGCCATCGTTAGAAGTCCATCCTCGTGATGAAGCCCACGCGCGCGTCCAGCCGGTGCCGGACGCGACGCACCCGCAGCGGCCCCGGCGCCGCGCCCTCTCCGGGAAGCTCACTCACCGTCACCCGATCGCCCGGCTTCACGCCCGGGGCGCCCAGCACCTGCAGGAAGCCGCGCACCGGGCGGGCCGCCACCGCCGCCGCTCGTGCCTCGGCCACCGCCTTCGCCGCCTCACCCGAGCGCACCGAGCCATCGAGCACGAGCCGCGGCCGCTCCCCCTCCTGTCCCGGGGAGACCGAGCCGCCTTCGCCCACCGAGGCCTTGCCGTTCACGCTGGACAGGTCCTTGACGAGCCAGTGCTCCTTGCCGGCTCCCTGCGAGCTGGCGGCGCCCTCGCCCCAGACGGAGAACGAGTCGAACGCGGGCGTCGCGGTCTCCAGGTGCAGCGCGAGCACGTCCCCGCCGTACTGGAAGGTGTGCTCCTCGCCCTGGGTGCTGGCGGTGATGAAGCAGACCTTGCCCTCGCCATCCGAGAAGAGATCCGCGCCGCACAGCTCCGCCAGGCGCTGGAGGTGGCGCAGCGCGCGCGGGCCCTTGTGCACCACCCACGTCGCCAGCGTGGGCCCGTCCTCCACGGTGCCCGCATCCACGCCCGCCTGGCCGAGGATGTCCTTGACGATGGCGCCCGCGGTCTTGGCCTCGTAGGCCGTCTCCAGATCGAAGGAGGCCAGCTTCGCCATGCCGTCCATGGCGGTGACGCGCAGGGCGGTGGCGGTGCGCGTCACCGCGAGGACCTCACCGGTGAACACCGGCGACGCCCCGTCACCCTTCCCGAGAGACACCTGCACCGAGTCTCCCAGCTCCGGGGCGCTCAGCGAGGGATCGGCGATCTCCACCACGCAGCGTCCGCCCACGCCGCCCATCGCCAGCTCTCCCGACAGCGCCAGCAGCTGCCGCGCCTCGCGCTGGGGCGTGGTGCTCGCCGTGAGTGAGCCGATGCGGACCTCGCCTTCCACTCGGAGCATGGCTCAGACCTCCACCCCTTCACCGCGAGCCGCGGTCTCGAGGATGTCGACGAGCAGCTCCTCCAGCTGCTCCCGGTCGAGCGGGAGCGCCTGCGCGGCAGGCGGAGCGAACGGATCTTCGTTCCGAAGGAGGCTCTCGGGAGGTGCGGCGAGCTCGGGCAGCGAGGGCGCGGCCGGAGCTGCGCCACGGCTCGGCGGGAAGGCAGCCCCCGAAGGCTCGGGCGCGAAGTACTGGAGCAGCGCGGGCCCAGGTACTGCCGGGCTGCTGCTGCTTCGCTCCAGCACGGGGACGGGCTGGCCCACCCGCTCGGGGCTCTCGGACTCCGCGGTGTCCCGGGTCATCCACCTCGGCCCTCGGGACATCAGCGGGATTCCCTCTCCGCTCGCCCCGCGCGCCACCGGGCTCTCGGGCCGTGCGTGATGCGGAGCGGAAGGCGGGAGCGAGCCACGAACCTCGGAGGCCGCGAGAGGAACTCCCTCAGGGGCGCGCAGCGGCTCCGGAGCAGACACCTGGGTCCGGGGCGCGGCGGCGGTCTCCGCAACCGGTCGCGAGTCCCTCGGTGAGGCAGGAGCGCGGCGGAGCACCAGTCGAGGCAGCCCCGTCGTCGCGGGCCCCACGCTGGCGGGGACCTGCGGCGTGGCACTGCTCACGGGCGCTGACGCTCCAGGCTGCACCGGCGACGAGGCCACCGAGGCCTGTGCCTCGCTCTGGGCAAGAGCCTCACTCGGGACGCGCGATGCGACAGGCACCGCCACCGCTTCGGGGCGGCTCATCCGCACCGCCGACGCGGACACCGGAGGCGGCGCTTCGCTCTGGACGGAGGCCTCACTCGGGAGGCGGGGCGCACCAGGCACCGCGCCGGCCTCGGGTCGGCTCATCGAGAAGAGCGGGAGCTCACGCTCTTCCATGCCCGCGGGGACATCGCTCGGGGCCGCCGTGGGAGAGGGCGCGGTCGGCGCCACACGAGCCGGAGCCCTGTGAGCCGGAGCGCCCGGCCTGTCCCGACGCAGGACGAGCCGGGGCACCGTGCTCGTCGCTGGCGAGGGCTCCGAGGCCCCGGCCATCCCACGAGGCAGGCCCGGGCCTTCCGTTCGCTCCGCACGCATCTGCCCGGGCACCCGCGACGCGGATGCCTCCGCCTCGGTGGGAGCCCCCGGCATGGCGCTCGGGGGAGAGGAAGAAACCACCGCGCGCACTCCCCGGATGACACCGGCGGGCGCGTCCATGACCGGCGGCTGGGCACGCACCTCCTCCGTGCCTCGTCCCTCTGCCGGCGACGCCGAGGTGGGCGCCTCGGTCGCCGCTGCCTCGAGACCGAGCACCTGGACGTCCCGCAGCACGCGCTGGACCGGGCCCGCGAGGATGGCGACCAGCCCCTGTGTCGAGAAGGAGCTCATGGCGTCTCGTCCTCGATCTGGATGACGATCGCATCCGGGTGGTCCGCGAGGCGCGGAGCCCGTGGGCGCGGCGTCGGACGCGGAGCAGGCACGGGCGCCGAGCGGGGCGCCGGGGCGCCGTGGGCGGCATCCAGCAGCCGCAGCAGCCGATCCACCTCGGGAGCAGGCGTGGCCCAGACCTGGCTCGGCGTCCAGCCCAGCTCCCGGCACAGCCGCAGCGTGGTGGCGGCCACCTCCGGCGAGTCGAGCAGCGCCGCCTCTTCCTCCGCCGGCACGTTGACCGCCACGACGGAGTCCAGCAGCGACACCGTGCTGGCCGCGTCGAGCGCGCGCAGGTCCGTCCCCGCCGGCTCCACGGCCTTCACCGAGGCCGCGAGCATGGCCTCCAGATAGCGCCCCGAGTCGAGGCGCCTGCCCTGCCCTTCGCCACGCACGCACCGGGCCAGCGCCTGAAGGCGCTCGCCCGCGGACCACTGCCGCAGCTGCACGCGGCACCGCTCCAGCTCCAGCCAGCCGTCGGGCCCAGGCCGCGCGGAGGGCGCACCTCCGCCCGCCGCCCACCAGAGCGCCAGCGGCGCCGCTTCCTGGGCGAGCGCTCCCTGGAGCCCCTCGCGAGCGAGGACCTCGCCGCTGAAGGCCGCGGTGTCCAGCGCGACGCCGGAGGCACCTGGCTTCAGGTGCCGACCGAGCGCCGCCAGGTGCTCACCGCACGTCCACGGGCGCAAAGACACGTGCTGACCGCCACGCAGCCACACGTGCAGTGGCTGGTGGAAGCCCTCGAAGTGGACCGGGTACTCCACCGCGTCCACCTCGACGAGGGAGGTGGCCTGCATGGCATTTCCCTATCCGTTACTCCACGCGCACGCGCGTCGAGCTGAAGACGTAGGTGGTGGCCGCGGTGCCGCCGGCGTCCATCCCGAAGGACTTGGACTCCACGTAGCACTGGTCGAAGGCGTACGTGACGGCCTGGTCCGTCACGGAGATGCCCTTGTTCTTGGACAGGTTGGCCACCAGCTGGAAGCCGGCGCGCTCGTCCAGGAGCTGGTTGAGCTTGAGGCTCGTCGAGCGCACGACGAGCTCGCCCACCACGGTGCGCAGGCCGAAGCTCACGTCGATGCGCTCATCGCTCCCGATGGCGCGGATGTCCTCCCGCTCGGTGACGACGCGGAAGGCCAGTGAGTGCAGCCCCTCCAGGGGCTCACCGTCCACCAGGATGCTGCTGCTATTGGCAGAGAAGATGGTTGGCACGGGACTCCCCCCTCATCACGTCTGGATCTGGATGGTGGCGTAGATGTAGTCCATGGCCCTCACGGGCCGGACCGCGATGTCCACGCGGACGATGCCCAGGGCGAAGTCCGCCTGGGACGAGTACACGTCGACCTTGAAGGCCGGATCCGCGCCGTCCGTGGACGGCACGATGGCGCTCTCCTTCTCCATCTGGAGGAGGAACTCGGCCAGCTTCTGCCGCAGCGCGCTGCGCCCGTCCGCGGTGTTCAGCGAGCCGATGAACAGGTCTCCCAGCATCTTCACGCCGCGCACCGCGTGGTCCGCGACGCGCCGCACGTTGATCTGGTCTCCGTCCGTCGTCAGGCCGCGCAGCACCACCAGGCCCTTGCTGGGCTCGTTGGCCACGGTGACGACGCTGCCGCCCACCAGGGTGTTCTGGTCGTCGATGCCGATGACCGTCTTGAGCCGGCCCAGCCCCGCCACGCGCTTGAAGGTCGGCGAGTAGTAGTAGGGCAGGCTGCCCACCATGCCGGCCACCGCGCCCACGGTGCCGGGCGGCGTCACCAGCACGAAGCGGTCGGACATGAGGTGGCGCGCCATGTCCACCTGCGCCTCGGGCTCCATGTCCGGAGGCACCTGGCCGAAGCCGATGCGGCCCTTGCAGTCGGCCGCCATCACGTTGCAGTGGCTGATGACCTCGCTGTAGACGCTCGTCACCTTGTCCACGTCCCCGAAGTCCTGGAGCCCCACCAGCACCATGTCCACGTCGGGCTGGTCCCGCAGGCGCTGAAGCGCGGCGCTGTAGTCGGCGGCGGTGGCGTCCTTGCCCCCGGAGAAGGTGAGCGTCTGGGTGTCCAGCGGCCACTCCAGGCTGCTCACGGTGAGCGCGAAGGGCTCCTCGCCCTCCTTCTTCTTGTCGAGGATGCGCTGCAAGCCCTGGATGAGCTGGGACTCGGCGCCCGGGAAGCGCAGGCCCTCGAAGAGCGCCAGCGGGGCGAACTCGCCGGCCGCCTGGGCCTTCTGCATCACCGTGACGGTGGACACGCCATCCTTGGTGGTGGCCGTCACCTTGAGGTCCGGCCCGCCCTTGACGGACTGCAGCACGAGCACCGGCTTCGCGCTCGAGGCCCGGCCATCATCCAGCAGGACGATCTGCTGATCTCCGGTGTCTCCGCCCTTGAGCGTCTTCGCCGTGGCGGAGGACACGAAGCGGATGCTGCTGCTGGCCACCGCCAGCGAGGAGGCCCTCGCCAGGGTGTCCACGATGTACTGGCCGGAGCCGGGCTCGACGGTGAGCTGGCGGTACGTCTCGAACTCGCCGGTGCCGGGCCGCTCGATCTCCAGATCGAAGTTGAGCGGCTCGTCCTTGGCGTTGCGGCGCGACGTCACGCGCACCCGCAGGCCGTTGGCCCAGGTGCCGGCGGCGCGCGCGGTGAGCTGCAGGCTCGGACCGGAGACGCCTGGCAGCGCGGCGGTGGCCTTGGTGCCACCACTCACCGGAGAGACGACGAGCTGGAAGACTCCATTATCCAGCGCCTGCCGGGCCTCGGGGATGCTGTACGCGGCGCTGGGACCGCAGCCATCCACCAGACGGCCCCAGCTCGACGCACGCTCGACTCCCTTCAGCTCCTTTTCGACGATGCCCACGAGCCCCAGCACCCCAGAGGGCGCGAGCTGCTGCGGAACGACGTCCTTGACCACCGTTACTTGGACGCCAGGTACGATGCGAGCCATCCATTCCCCCTCCCAGGCAGCTAGCAGCGGTTGAGGTGCCTCTCGCCTGAGCGCGCGAAGTGTTCGCACATCAACACAGTGAATTCAATGTCCCTTTGGCTGGGGTCCTCATGACGAGACGTGGCACGTCTCATCTGTGATTCCGACAACGCGCTCGCGTGTAAGGGTTTCCCCTCAGCGAGATGCCCTGGAGTGCGGCATTGCGTACAGTCACGATCGCTGGATGCGCTGCCAGAGGCGCAGGGGGGATGACGCATGAGAACAAAGGCGTATCAGCTCGTGGCGTGGCAGCAGCCCGCGGAGCTGCGTGAAGTGGATGTTCGCGAGCCGGGTCCAGGCGAGGTGCTCCTCAAGGTCGGCGGCGCGGGGGCGTGCCACTCGGATCTCACCCTGATGGGGATTCCGCCGGGCTTCATGCCCTATACGCTGCCCTTCACGCTGGGCCATGAGGCGGCGGGCTGGGTGGAGGCGCTGGGTCCGGGAGTGACGGGGTTCGAGCGCGGAGAGCCCGTGCTCGTCTATGGCCCGTGGGGCTGCGGGCGTTGCAAGCCGTGCCGCCAGGGAAGTGAGAACCATTGCGAGCGCGTGTCCGAGCTGCGCTCCCACGGGGGTGGACTGGGGCGGGACGGGAGCATGGCCCACTACCTGCTCGTGCCTTCGTCGCGGCTGCTGGTGCCGCTGGGCTCGTTGGATCCGCGGGACTGGGCGCCCCTGGTGGATGCGGCGCTGACGCCCTACCACGCCATCAAGCGGGCCCTGCCGCAGCTGGTGCCGGGCTCGACGGCGGTGGTCATCGGCGTGGGAGGCCTGGGACAGATGGCGGTGCAGCTGCTGCGCGCCGTGAGCCCCGCGCGAGTCATCGCGGTGGACACCTCGGCGGAGAAGCTGGCGCGAGCGAAGGATCTGGGCGCGGATGCCACGGTGCGCTCGGACGACCGCCCCGTGGAGCAGATCCGCGAGCTGACGCGAGGGCTGGGCGCGGAGCTGGTGCTGGACATCGTGGGCGTGGACTCGACGCTGCAGCTGGCCGCTGGCGTGGCGCGCACGCGCGGACAGCTCGCGGTGATCGGGCTGGGGGGCGGCGTGCTTCCCTTCAATTTCTTCAGCATCCCGCAGGAGTGTCAGGTGGTGGCGCCGTACTGGGGGACGCTCCCCGAGCTGATGGAGGTGCTGGAGCTGGCGCATGCGGGGCGCATCCGGATGACGGTGGAGCGCTTCCCGCTGGAGCAGGCCGCGGAGGCATACAAGCGCATGCGCGAGGGGACGCTGAAGGGGCGAGCGATCATCACTCCCCACGGCTGATCCGCTCCAGGAGGGCAGGAGCCAGGCAGCCGACTCGTGACGTATGCTCCAGCGCCGCCCCAGGAGACGAACTCCTGGGAGCCTGCCGCTTGGAGCCCCGCAACATGAGCAACCGCAGCAACGCCTCGCTGTACGATCGCCTGGGTGGCGTCTACGCCATCTCCGCCGTGGTGGACACCTTCATCGACCGCATCATGGTGGACCCGGTCCTGAACGCGAACCCACTGGTGGACGAGGCGCACCACCGCGTACCGAAGGCGGGGTTCAAGTACCTGGTGACGGAGATGGTGTGCATGGCCACGGGAGGCCCGCAGCGGTACACGGGCAAGGCGATGAAGGAGTCGCACCACCACCTGAAGATCACCCCGGCCGAGTGGACCGTGTTCGCCGGCCACTTCAAGGCGGTGCTGGACCACTACAAGGTGCCCGAGGCCGAGCAGAAGGAGCTGTTCGAGCTCGTCGGCACCACGCGCGGGGACATCGTGATGGAGGAGGTCCCCGCGGCGCGCAAGGCCAGCTGACAGGCCTCGCCGCCAGGGCTCAGGTTCGAGCGCGCGAACTGCGTCGGGCCCTGTAGATCTTCTGTCGCTCGCGAACCACCTCGGGAGGAGGGATGCCCGCCTCCCGATGGCGCGAGAGCAGGCCTCCCAGGACCATGCGGATCTGGCGCTCGAAGGCCTGGGGCTGCTCCAGGAAGAAGGGCCAGAGGACGTCCAGGGACTCCCGCGCGGCGCTCAAGGCCTCCTGGCGCCTGCCGAGCCTGCTCAGGAGCTCGCCCAGGTTGTTCAAGCTCTTGGCCAGCTCGGGCAGGAAAGCCTTCGGGTGCTTCCGCGCCAGCTCGCGGTAGAGCCCCACCGTCTCGTGCGCGCCGCCCAGCGCCTCCTCTCCTCTCCCCAACAGGCCCAGGAAGTTGCAGACATTGCTCAGGGCCATGGCTACGTCCGGCAGGAACATCTCGGGGTGCCTGCGCGCCAGCGTGCGGTAGTGGTCCAAGGCCTCCTGAGCGGAGACCAACGCCTCTTCGTTCCTCCCGAGATCGCTCTGAAACACCCCCAGGTTGTTCACCCCCATCGCCAGCTCCGGCAGGAACACCCCCGGGTGTTTCTGCTCCAATGCACGGTAGTGGCGGACCGCTTCTCGCGCGAAGGCCAGGGCTTCTTCCTTGCTCCCGAGCTCACTGTGGAATGTCGCCAGGTTGGCCAGGCACATGGACAGGTCGTGCAGGAACGCCTCCGGCTGCTTCCGTATCAGCTCGTGGTAGTGGCCCACCGCCTCCTGCGCGGAGCGCAGCGCTTCCTCCCTCCTTCCAAGCTCGCTCTGAAACAGGCCCAGGTTGTTCAGGCTGTGCGCGAACGTCGGCTGGAACGCCTCCGGGTGCTTCCGCGCCAGCTCGCGGTAGTGGCCCACCGCTTCCCGGGTCGAGTCCAACGCCTCCTCTCTCCTTCCCAGCTGGCCCTGGGACTTCCCCAGGTTGAGCAGGCTCATGGCCAGGTCCGGCAGGAACGCCTCGGGGTGCTTCTCCACCAGCGCGCGGTAGTGGATCACCGCCTCCCACGCGGAGCCCAGCGCCTCCTCTCTCATGCCCAGCTCGCCCTGACACAACCCGAGGCTGTTCAGGCTATGCGCCAGCCGGGGCATGAACGCCTCGGGCTGCTTCCCCGCGAGCGTGCGGTAGTGACTCACCGCTTCCTGCTCGGAGCGCAGCGCCTCCTCCCGCTTTCCCAGCTCGCTCTGAAAGAGGCCCAGGTTGATCAGACTGAGCGCCAGGTCCGGCAGGAATGCCTCGGGGTGCCTCTGCACCAGCGTGCGGAAGTGCCCCACCGACTCCTCCGAGGAGCGCAGCGCCTCCTCCCGCTTTCCCAGCTCGCTCTGAAACCCGCCCAGGCTGGTCAGGCTCGTCGCCAGGTCCGACAGGAATGCCTCGGGGTGCTTCCGAGCCAGCTCGCGGTAGTGGCCTACCGCCTCCTGGGAGAGACGCAGCGCCTCCTCTCTCCTTCCTAGCTCGCTCTCGAAGAGGCCCAGGTTGGTCAGGCTCATGGCCAGCTCGGGCAGGAACGCCTCGGGGTGCTTTCGCGCGAGCCCGCGATAGTGGCCCAACGACTCACGGGATGAGCCCACTGCCTCGTCCCTCATCCCCCGCTCGCTCTGACACCTGGCCAGATTGCTCAGACACAGCGCCAGGTTGGGCAGGAACTGCTCCGGGTCCTTCCGCGCCAGCGCACGATAGAGGGCCACTGCTTCCAGTGCGGAGCCCAGCGCCTCCTCTCGTCTTCCCATCTCGCCTTGAAACAGGCTGAGATTGTTCAGGCTCATCGCCAGGTTCGGCAGGGACTCTTCCGAGCCCTGCTCCGCCAGCGTGCGGTAGTGGCCCACCGCCTCCAGCAATGCGGCCAGGGCCTCCTCCCTTCTTCCCATCTCGCTGAGAGACTGGCCCAGGTTGTTCAGGCCGAGCGCCAGCTCCGACAGGTACGCTTCCGGGTGCGCGTGCGCCAGCGCGCGGTAGTGGCGCACAGCCTGTTGAGTGGAATCCAGCGACCCCTCTCTCTGGCCCAGCTGGGTCTGGAAGAGCCCCAGGTTGTTGAGCAGCTGCGCTCTCTCCGCCAGGGACTCGGTGCTCTCGTCTGGAGGCAGGTGCTTCAGCAGGAGCGTCAACACCCGGACGGCCACTCCCCGGAGGGAGATCGATCGCTCCGGCAGCCCAGCCTCCATCAGCCTCCGGGCCACTTCGGGCGTGCCTTCTCGCTCGAGCGCCTTCTCCAGCTCTCCACCGAGCGCGGCGTAGGCCATGCGCTGGCCGACGGCCTTGGCCGCCTCCAGTGCGGCGACCGCTCGCGTCTCCACCGCACCTTCGAGCAACGAGGAGATCCAGCCCCCGGCCTCGGCGGCTCCGATGGACAGCCGGCCCAACACCTCGAAGCCGGCACGCAGCGTCCCCTCATCGGCGCCGTCGAACACACTCCGCAGCCATCCCGAGGCCGCCCTGCCCTCCCCTCGTAACGTCCGAAGCACCAGCGCTTCGCCCAGCAGGTCCGGCTCCAGGCCTCCTACCTTCCACGCTTGCGCCGCCGCGCCGCCCTTCGGGTACAGGTCCTGCAGCAACAGCAGCAACAGCTCATCCCGCGCGCCACATGAGCGCTCCAGCAAGGCGAGCGCCTCCTGCCGACTCGAGGCCCCTCCGGTGAGCGTCAGCGCCGTCACCGCGTGCCGGACCCGCTCCTGGAACAGACGCCGGTCCGCATCCATCACCCCGACGGGCTTCCGCGTCTCCAGCCAGGTGGCCCAGAAGTGCTCCTCGTGGTCGAGGATCCCCTCCATCAGGCTCTCGGCCGTGAACGGAATCTCCCGGACAGCGGCCAGGGCCGCCATGTGGATGTACAGCACCCGGCCAAAGCGGGGATCCTCCAGACTCGATGGCAGCTGCGTCGGCGACTTGCTCCCGAGCAGCTCGGCGAAGCGCCGCGCCGCGTGCCAGAACACAGCCTCGCGCTCCGCTCCCTCGGGCGCGACGGGTGCCACCTCCACCGGAGGCCTGTCGCGCAGGAGAGCCCGAAGCTCGGCGCTCCGCTTCTGGAGCTCCTCCCACCAGGCCCCGGGCTCACGCGCGATGAGGACGATGCGCAGCCGCTCGCGGCCTCCCGCGCTCCGGAGACGCGCCGCGATCTGGAGGAGCGCTCCCAAGCCCTGGTGGCTCTCCGCGTAGTCGACGACCACGAAGGTGGGCCGCTCCGTGGAGGAGACCGCCAGCGGCTCGAAGTGGTCCGCGTCCACGCTCCCTTCCAGGAAGCCTGCTCGCCACCCCTGCTCCCCCAGCTCCTTGCACCACTGGATGAACAGGTGCGTCTTGCCGATACCGCCCGCGCCATGGAAGAGCTGGACGCTCACGGACTCTTCCGCGTCGCACCAGGCTTGAAGCTCTCGCAGCAGCTCGGCGCGGATGGGACGGAAGAACTCCACCAGCTGGTAGCGCGCATTCAGCAGCGTCGCCGCGCTGCGCTCGCGTGGGGGCAGCACCGTACCGGGGACCAGGAGCCGGTCGCTCGCGCCCTCATCCTTCCGGAGCGAGGCCGCCGGCGGCAGGTGCTGGCGCAGGAAGGCCAGCAAGCACTCGGCGGAGGCCCGCGCGGCGAAGTCCTGGAAGTGGTCGCCCTTCCGCGGATCGCCAAAGTCCGTCACGCCCTTCATCACGATCATGTAGGGCAGCGCCAGCTCATGCGCGAGCGCCGCGATCGCCGAGGCCTCCATCTCCAGCCCCTTGACCTTGCGCACGGTCATCGCCAGCTCGTCGAAGACCCGCGGATCCCTCACCACCCTGCTGCCCGTGGCGATGGGCCCCACATGGACCTTGAATGGTCTCGGCTCCGGCAAGCCATCCGGGTAGCGGTTCAGCAGCCGCTCGATGCGCTCGCGGCCCTCGTCCGTGAGCCGCAGCTTCCCGTCCTCGACCAGGCGCGCCTTCCAGAGCTGATCGATGACCTCCTCGTAATCTGGGCACCGCTTCGCCCTGTCGGGGTGCCTGCGCGGATCCTCTCCCTCCTGGAGCCGCTCCAGCACCCAGTCCCGCTGGGCCTCGTAGGCTCGCGGGCGAAGGCCCAGCCACGGGCTGCTCGCGTCCGGGGCGAACGAGCGGGCCGCGTCCTTCCAGCGTGCGTTGAGCTGGTACTGGGAGACGTCACTCAGCACCCGGGACGACTCGGCGCCCGAGCCGTCCCTGGCGAGCTCGAGCCTGCCGGTGTCATACGTCCACAGGCGGTCCGCGATGATGACATCGCCCAGCTCGACCTCTCCCGGGCGTCCCGCGCACCCGCCACACATGGCGAGGCACCGAGGCGAGTAGGCCTGAACGATGGGAGCCGCGGCGGTGACGGCCGCCACCCCGCCCATCTCGCGAGAGCGGGTCACCGCCACGCGAAGTGTTCCACCCCCAACAGCCTGGAAGGTCCGCAGCGCCACCTCGAAGCCCGCGGGCCCCGGCCGCTTCACCCAGTCACTGCCCCGCTCCGCGCCCGTGCCCACCTCCAGCACGGCGTCGTACTCCCCCGGGGTGGCGGCGACGATGAGCGCGTCCACCATCTCCCGAGGCGCCTGACCCGACCCCTGCTGGCTCAAGGACCCTCCCAGGCGCCGGACAACCCCTCCGCCCGCGCTCTCCCGCCCGTCCCATAGCATCGCTCCCCGCCGCGCCTCCAGTGCTAGGCTGGAGCCCGCATGAGCACCTCCCCCACTCGCCGGCAGGCCGCGCTGGCAGCTCTCGCCCTCGACGACGAGGCGCTGCTGAAGGCCTGCGACGTGGAGTACTTCATCGCCTCCGGCCCCGGCGGCCAGCACCGCAACAAGACCGAGAGCGGCGTGCGCCTCACCCACCCGCCCACCGAGCTCTCCATCACCGCCACCGAGCGCCGCAGCCAGCTGCAGAACAAGGGCGTGGCGCTGGAGCGCCTGCGCGAGGCCCTCAAGGCGCTCACCTTCGTGCCCAAGGTGCGCCGCGCGACGAAGCCCTCGAAGGGCGCGCAGAAGCGCCGCCTGGAGAACAAGAAGCTCACGGGCCAGAAGAAGGCCATGCGCGGCAAGAAGGACCTCTGGTGAGCCACCCCCCGACGCCGGCGGCTGGCCGCGCGGAGCTTCCCCCCATGCCCACCCTCGAAGACGCCATCGCCCTGGCCGTGGAGGCCCACCGGGGCCAGCGAGACAAGGCCGGGCAGAGCTACATCCTCCACCCGCTGCGCGTCATGATGCGCCTGGAGACGGACGCCGAGCGGATGGCGGCCATCCTCCACGACGTGGTGGAGGACACGCCCTACACGCTGGAGCGCCTGCGCGAGCTGGGCTACCCGGAAGAGGTGCTCGGCGCGCTGGACTGCCTGACGAAGCGGGAAGGCGAGACGTACGAGGCCTTCATCGAGCGCGTCCGTCCCCACCCGCTCGCACGACGCGTGAAGCTGGCGGACCTGGAGGACAACATGGACGTGCGGCGGCTGCCGACCGTGGGCCCCAGGGAGGCCGAGCGACTGGCCCGCTACCGCGCCGCCTGGACCCGCCTGAAGGAGGCGTGAAGTCGGCCAGCCACTCGCCGCGACGCCACCCCACGCCAGCGCGCTCGCAGAGGGACGTCCGCACGTCCGCCTCAGCCGCCTGCCCTTGAACACCCCTGTCGCCGTTGTGACCTTTCCTCCAAGGTCCCTCGGTCGAGGAGGCGAGCGCAGGCCATGTCTCAGAGTGTCTCCAATCCAGAGATTAATTCTATCCTCGCCGGTCGCCGCTCGACCCTTCCTCAGGAGCGCACGTAGGTGACGGGGCCAGGCGCGAGCCCTCCTTCCCTGGAGGTGGTCGAGGGAATCACCGAGGAGCAGTCCTGCTTCTTCCTCGAGACCATGGTGGCGTGCGCGCCGGTGGGGCTGGCCTTCGTGGACGTGGCGCTCCGCTTCATCCACGTCAACGACACCCTGGCGGCATACAACGGCCTTCCCCGCTCGGCCCACCTGGGCCATCAGGTGAAGGACGTCATCCCCCAGCTCTGGGAGCTGGTCGAGCCCCACTACCGCCAGGTCCTCGAGCAGGAGACGCCCATCCTCAACCTGCGAATCTCGGGAGAGACGCGCCGGGAGCCCGGCGTCCGTCACACGTGGAGCTGCAGCTACTACCCCGTTCGCGACCGGGGCGGCTCGCTGTGCGGCATCGGGACGATCGTAACGGACATCACCGAGCAGTGCCGGGCCGAGGAGGCGCTCGCGAGCACCGAGCGAGCGCTGCGGCAGACGACGGCGGCCCTGCAGCGCAGCGAGGAGCGCTACCGCACCTTCATCAACCAGAGCACCGAGGGCATCTGGCGGATGGAGCTCGTCCCCCCCATCCCCGTGTCGCTGCCCGAGGACGCCCAGATCGAGGCCATGTTCGGCACCGCCTACCTCGCCGAGTGCAACAGCGCCATGGCGAGGATGCACGGCCTGCAGGCGCCCACCTCGTCGGTGGGACGCAGGCTGGATCAATTCCTCACCCGCACCAGTCAGCGTGACACGGAGTACCTCCGGGCCTTCATCCGCAGCGGCTATCGGCTGGAGAGCTCCGAGTCGCGGGAGGTGAGCCGGGATGGCTCGCTCAAGGTGTTCCTCAGCTGCCTGGTGGGCGTGGTGGAGAACGGCCTGCTCGTCCGCGCCTGGGGCACCCAGCGCGACGTGACGGAGCAGACCCTCGCCCGGATGGCCCTGGAGTCCAGCCAGGAGGAGGCCCGGCACCACGCGTGGCAGCTGCGCGTCATCACCGACTCCCTGCCAGCGCTGGTCACCTATATCGACCGGGATGAGCGTGTCCTCTTCTGCAACCAGACCCACGAGACGTGGTTCGGGCTGAAGCCCGAGCAGCTCATGGGCAAGACGGTGCGCGAGATCTTCCTGGACCAGTATGCGCGCGTGAGGGACTGGACCCGCAGGGCCCTGGACGGCGAGACCCTGAGCTACGAGGCCGCCTATACCCGCAAGGACGGACAGCAGATCCACGTGCAGGCCACGTACGTCCCGAGACGTGATGAGCAGGGACAGGTGCAGGGCTTCGTGGCCCACCTTCACGATGTGACGGACCGCAAGCTGGCGGAGGCCGAGCTGGAGGCCCAGCGCTCCCGGCTCCACGACATCCTCATCCACTGTCCGGCCTCCATCTGCATCTTGAGCGGCCCCCGACAGGTCTTCACCCTCGTCAACCCCATCTTCCAGCGACTGGCGGGAGGCAGGGCGCTCCTGGGAACCTCCCTGATGGACGCGCTGCCCACCCCCGAGGCGCGCGCCTTCTCCGAGAAGGTTCGCCGCGTCTACGAAACGGGAGAGCCCCTCTTCGAGAAGGAGGCCCCGCTGCGAGTCGTGAGCGGTGAGGGCTGGGCGAACGAGCGGCTCTTCAACTTCCTGCTCCACCCCCTGCGGGATGCCCGAGGGGACGTAGACTCGGTGATGGCCTTCGCCATCGACGTGACGGAGGAGGTCCAGGCGCGGCGGAAGGTGGAGGAGTGGGCCGCGCAGCTCTCCCACCAGGAGCGGTGGCTGCGCTCGGTGCTCGACTTCATGCCCGTCGCGCTGCTGCTGCTGGAGCCCGACAGCGGCCGGGTGCTCTTCGCGAACCGGCACGCCCACCGGATGGCGGGAGGGACCTTTCCCCTGGGGGTGCCCGCGTCGGCCTACGACTCGGCCTACCACCTCCTGGATGAGGACGGCAGGCCCATCCCCATGGATCGGGTCCCCGGGGTGCGAGCCGCCCGAGGAGAGCGCGTCCAGGGCGCGTCCCTGATCTGGGTCACCCCCGTGGGGCGCTACCGCCTGCACATCGACTCCGAGACGCTCCCCGCGGCCCATGGCCACCCGGCCACCGTGCTGCTGGCGCTCCAGGACGTGAGCCAGCTCAAGCAGATGCAGGATGAGCTCCAGAAGGCCGTCCAGCTCCGGGATGAGTTCCTCACGGTGGCGTCGCATGAGCTGAGGACCCCGCTCACGCCCTTGCAGCTCAAGCTCCAGAGCCTGGTGCGCGACTGCTCGGCCGACCTCCCGCCGGAGCAGCTCCGGGAACGGCTGCGCAAGACCGTCGGGAGCGCCACGCAGCAGGTCCACAAGCTCGTGGAGCTCATCGGCGATCTGCTCGACGTCTCCCGGCTCACCGAGGGCCGGCTGTCCCTGGACATCGAGCCGGTGGACCTCTCCGCCCTGGTGCGAGACGTGGTGGAGCGCTTCGAGCCCCAGGCGCTCCGGGCGGGCTCCCCCCTCGTCGTCCAGGCCGACGAGCCCATCATCGGGTTCTGGGACAGGCTGCGCCTGGAGCAGGTCGTCGACAACCTGCTCTCCAACGCGCTCAAGTACGGACCGGGCAGGCCGGTGACGCTCCGGGTGGAGCAGCACGGGGAAGAGGCCCGGCTCACGGTGAGCGACGAGGGGATCGGCATCCCCTCCGAGAGCCTCCCGCGCATCTTCGAGAAGTTCGAGCGGGCCGTCTCTCCCCGCCACTACGGGGGCCTGGGGCTGGGCCTGTACATCACCCGACAGATCGTCCAGGCGCTGGGAGGCGGCATCCGGGTGGAGAGCCAGCCCGAGCGGGGGGCGACCTTCACGGTGGAGCTGCCCATGGCGTGCGCCAGCCCCCTGCACGAGCCGCCCGCCAGCGCTCCTCCCCCGGCCCCCCCTGGCTGAAAGTGCCTCCGCCAGGCGCCCCGTCGCAACAGCGCTCTTGTCCTTCGGCCCGAGCACGGCTAACTCGCTCTACCGACTTGGAGCAAGGGAGCAAGGGAGAGCGCCATGCAGGTCGTCAGTGTGAAGAAGGCCCTCGCGGGCTCGGTGCCCGCGGGCTCGAAGGTGGAGGTCCGCGGCTGGGTGCGCACGCGTCGCGACTCGAAGGCCGGGATCAGCTTCGTCAACGTGCACGATGGCTCGGTCTTCGATCCCATCCAGGTGGTCGCGCCCAGCTCGCTGCCCAACTACGAGAAGGAGATCCTCCACCTCACGGCGGGCTGCTCCGTCATCTGCCGCGGCACGCTGGTGCAGTCCCAGGGCAAGGGCCAGGCCTTCGAGCTCCAGGCGGACGAGGTCCAGGTGCTGGGCATGGTGGATGACGTGGAGACCTACCCCATCCAGCCCAAGCAGCACACGCTGGAGTTCCTGCGCGAGGTGGCGCACCTGCGCGTGCGCACCAACACCTTCGGGGCCATCACCCGCGTGCGGCACTCGGCGATGCAGGCCATCCACCGCTTCTTCCACGAGGAGGGCTTCTTCTGGGTGAACACGCCCATCATCACCGCCAGCGACGCGGAGGGCGCCGGGCAGATGTTCCGCGTCTCCACGCTGGACGTGGTGAACCCGCCGCGCACGCCGGAGGGGAAGATCGACTGGCACAAGGACTTCTTCGGCAAGGAGGCCTACCTCACCGTGTCCGGGCAGCTGAACGTGGAGGCCTACTGCCTGGCCATGTCCAAGGTGTACACGTTCGGCCCCACCTTCCGCGCGGAGAACTCGAACACCACGCGCCACCTGGCCGAGTTCTGGATGATCGAGCCGGAGATCGCCTTCGCCAACCTGAACGACGACGCGGACCTGGCCGAGCGCTTCCTCAAGTATGTCTTCAAGGCGGTGCTGTCCGAGTGCGGCCCGGACTTCAAGTTCTTCGAGGAGCGCGTGCAGAAGGGCGTCACCGAGCGCCTGGAGAAGTTCATCAACTCCAGCTTCGAGCGCATCGACTACACGAAGGCCATCGACATCCTGAAGAGCGCCAAGAAGAAGTGGGACTACGCGCCCGAGTGGGGCAATGACTTGCAGACCGAGCACGAGCGCTACCTCACCGAGGAGCACGTGGGCCGGCCGGTGGTGGTGATGAACTACCCGGAGAAGATCAAGGCCTTCTACATGCGCATCAACGAGGACGGCAGAACCGTGGCGGCCATGGACGTGCTGGCCCCGGGCATCGGAGAGATCATCGGCGGCAGCCAGCGCGAGGAGCGGCTGGACGTGCTGGACAAGCGCATGCAGCAGTTCGGCCTGAAGCCCGAGCACTACCAGTGGTACCGCGACCTGCGCCGGTACGGCACGGTGCCGCACGCGGGCTTCGGGCTCGGGTTCGAGCGCCTCATCGTCTACATGTGCGGCCTGCAGAACATCCGTGACGCCATTCCCTACCCGCGCGTGCCGGGCTGGGCGCAGTTCTGAGCGGCGCAAAGGCAGACGGAACCATCGACGTTCGCTTGCAAGGTGTAGTATTGCTGCCTTTCTGAGGCAGTGCGCTGCACCTTGCAGGCGGGGGAGATGTGGCACGCGATCATCGGCTTGTCCTTGAGCTGCAGGCAGGACCGTTCGCGGCCCCGGACCTCGTCGTCACCCGGCTGACGGGCCAGGAGGCCCTCTCCGAGCCCTTCGAGTTCCAGGTCGAGTTCTTCCCCACCTCCCTGGAGCCGCTGGACACCCGCGAGCTGCTCGACACCGCGGCGAGCCTCTCGGTGCGCGATCCGGAGGGGGCCGAGCGCTTCATCCACGGGTGGGTGGAGGCGGTGGAGGATCTCGGCGCGCGGCAGGGTCATCCCGAGTACCGAGTGCGGCTGGTGCCTGGACTGAGGCAGCTGAGCCACGTCCGCCGCAGCCGCATCTTCCAGAACCTCTCCGTCCCGGACATCGTCGCCCAGGTGCTGAAGGCGGGGCATGTGGATCATCGCCTGGCGCTCTCGGGCAGCTACCCCAAGCGCGAGTACTGCGTGCAGTACCGCGAGTCCAACCTGGACTTCGTGCGCCGGCTGCTCGAGGAGGAGGGCATCTTCTACTTCTTCGAGCACGGCCCGGACTCGCACGTGATGGTGCTGGGAGACGGGGCGAGCGCGCACGAGCCGCTGCCGGGCGAGTCCACCCTGCTCTTCCGCGCGGAGACGGGCCAGGCGCCCACGGTGGGCGAGCACATCACCCGGGTGGCGCGCACGCACCGGCTGCTCCCGGCCCGGGTGGCGCTCCGGGACTTCGACTTCGAGCGCCCCACGTTGGATCTCACCGCCCAGGCCAGGGAGAGCCAGGGCGTCCAGGCGCTGGAGATCTACGACTACCCGGGTGACTACGTGCAGCCCGCGGAGGGCAAGCGGCTGAGCAAGGTGCGCCTGGAGGAGCTGCGCTTCGGCGTGAGGACGCTGGCGTGCGCGGGGACGTGCCACCGGTTGCTTCCGGGGTCCACCTTCTCGCTGGCGGAGCACCCGGACGGAGAGCTCAACGGGGAGCTGCTCGTGGTTCGCGTCCGCCACGAGGGACGGCGCCAGGAGATCGTCGGGGACGCGGAGGCCGTCGAGGGCTCCTACCGCAACGAGTTCGAGACGCTCCCAGCGGGTGTTCCGTACCGGCCTCGCCGCGCGACGACTCGGCCCGTCATTCCAGGCATCCAGACGGCCACCGTGGTGGGGCCCTCGGGCGAGGAGCTGCAGCCGGACGGGCACCACCGCGTCAAGGTCCAGTTCCACTGGGACCGGGAGGGGCAGCGCAACGAGCAGAGCTCCTGCTGGGTGCGGGTGGGCCAGTCCTGGTCGGGCGAGGGCTGGGGGGCCAGCTTCATTCCCCGCGTCGGGCAGGAGGTGGTCGTCCGCTTCCTGGAGGGCAACCCGGACCGGCCGCTGGTGGTGGGCGCCGTCTACAACGGGAGCAACCCTCCTCCGGTGGCCCTGCCCGACGAGAAGACGAAGAGCACCCAGCGCACGGACTCCAGCCCGGGGGGCGGAGGCTTCAACGAGGTGCGCCTCGAGGACGCGGCGGGAGAGGAGGAGGTCTACCTCCACGCCCAGAAGGACGAGAACCTCGAGACCCTCAACGACAAGACGCAGATCATCCGGGGTAACGAGACGCTCCTGGTGGAGAAGGATCGCTCCCGGCAGGTGAATGGCAACCAGTCGCTCGCGGTGAAGCTGGAGGATGACTCGGCCATCGAGGGCAACCAGTCGCTGACGGTGACGGGCAACCGGGACACGCGGGTGAAGGAGAGCCAGGACGAAGGGGTGGAGGGGAGCCAGAGCATCACCGTGGCCATGGCCCACACCCTGAACGTCAAGGAGGCCGTCGCGGTCAACGTGGGAGCCGCCGCGGCGCTCACCATCGGCGCGGCCTACTCGGTGAACGTGGCCCTGGCCTTCAACAAGGCGGTGGGCGGGGCCCGGCTGGAGCAGATCGCCGGACTGAAGAGCGAGGACGTGGGCGTCGACCGCTCGGAGACGATCGGCGGCACCCGGAGCAGCGACGTGCTGGGCGAGGTGGAGGAGGTGGTGAAGGGCAAGCTGGTCCAGGACACGGGCCAGGACCGGAAGGACGAGTCCGGCCGGCACACCTTCACCGAGGTGAAACAGGAGACGGCCTTCACCTCGAAGGACATGAAGTTCAAGGCGGACGAGGCGGCCGTGGTGGTGGGTGACGAGCTGGCGCTGCTGATCGACAAGTCCGGGACGGTGAAGATCTGGGCGAAAGAGCTCACCGTGGACGGCTCGAAGCTCAAGCTCAAGGGCAGCAAGATCGAGAAGAAGTCCGGAGGCAGCGGCCAGGGCAAGTCCTTCCAGGAGGTGTTGGATCCCTCGGTGGCGAACGAGGTGGCCAGCCACCAGGGAGACCAGGGGCCGCTCTCGCCCCAGGACGCCAAGGCCTTCAAGGACGGCAAGTACACCGAGAAGGTCCTCACGAAGGACGTGCAGGTGGAGCGCCTCCACGGAGGTGGAGCCTTCCCCCAGGGACGCTGGGTGACGGGCGGGCCGCGCCCGCTGGGGCTCGAGGGGAAGATCCGCATGGCGCTGCGCCCCGAGTGGGGCAACGCCGCCTCCCAGTCCAGCTCGTTCACCCTCAAGGCGGGGACCAAGGTGTACGAGGGCGTCGTCGCGGGCCAGGGTACGGGCTACGCCGGCGGGGCGACGCAGATCCTCATCGATGTGCCCAAGGCGGTGCTCGAGAAGGGCGGCGCCGCCACGGGCACGTTTCTCAAGACGGTGTTCCTCTAGGAAAGGCTGGCAGCCGTGGGACTGCTCCCCAGACGTTCCATCCTCTCCAAGCTGCACCCGGGCCAGGAGTTCGGGTCGCTCGAGGAGCTGCTGCTCTTCCAGCAGCGGCTGGCTGCCGAGCTGGAGAAGGGCGCGGTGGAGCGCATCCCCGTGGGCAAGCTGTACTCCCACACCACCCCCGAGGAGTGGTACCGGGAGAAGGACTCGGGCACCGTCTACCGCTACATTCCCCCCGAGTTCCCTCTCAAGGGGCGCTGGGCGCACGTGGAGGATCCCGAGGAGCGCTCCTACTTCGAGCAGCTCTGCGGGACGGATCGGCCGACGAAGGAGCAGTACGCCTCGCTCGCCGCCGAGCTGGAGAAGCGCTGGCGACAGGGCGAGGTCGAGCGCGCTCCCAGTACGAGCTCGAAGATCGCGGGAACCTGGGTGTACCACCACGCTCCTTCGGACGAGACCTTCGAACTCTTCCCTCCCCTGCCCTCCACCGGGTGGGCCATGTGGCGGAAGGTCTTCCGCTCCGAGAAGGCGGGGAGCTGGCCCGGCGAGCTGAAGAGGGACGTACCACCGGCCCGCGGTGGAACCGAGCGGGAGAGGAAGTGACCCATGGCGATTGCCACTGCGCCGCTGGCGGCGAACCAGGCGGAGTTCGAGTTCGAGTGTGGTCCCCACCCGGTGGGAGAGCTGGCCGTGCTCGGCTTCACGGTGGAGGAGTCGCTCTCGGCGCTCTACCAGGCGGAGATCGAGCTGGTGCCCGGCCCGGACATCGAGGTGGACGGCGCGGGCCTGCTCGGACAGGACGCGCTGCTCACGATGCAGCTGGGAGACGGCTCGGCGCGCTTCCTCCACGGCATCATCGGCCACGTGCGGTGCTGGGACGAGGGCACCGGCCCCGAGCGCAAGCGCTGCCGCGTGCGCGTGGTGCCGAAGCTGTGGACGCAGCGGCACGTGCGCCGCAGCCGCATCTTCCAGGAGATGACCACGCCGGACATCGTGAAGAAGCTCCTCGGCGAGGCGGGCGTGGAGCACCGGCTGGCGCTCTCGGGCAGCTACCCCAAGCGCGAGTACTGCGTGCAGTACCGCGAGTCCAACCTGGACTTCATCTCCCGGCTGCTCGAGGAGGAGGGCATCTTCTACTTCTTCGAGCACGAGCAGGGCTCCCACACGCTGGTGCTGGGGGATGCGCCCTCCGTGCACGAGCCGCTCGCCGGGGAGTCCCGTCTGGTGTTCCGGGACCGGAGCCACATGGTGGCGGGAGCGGAGGCGGTGAACGAGTTCGCCTCGCGCCACGAGGTGCAGCCCGGCGCGGTGATGCTGCGCGACTACAACTTCCTGCGGCCCTCGAGCGACTTGAGCGCGGATGCCTCGGCGGACGGCGCCGACGCGGTGCTGGAGGTGTACGACTACCCCGGGCGCTATGACGACGTGGGAGCGGGGCGTAACTACTCGAAGGTGCGCCTGGAGGAGCTGCGCGCGCGGGCGGAGACAGCCACGGGCTCGAGCGTCTCCCGGCGACTGACGCCGGGCTACACGTTCGAGCTGGCCGAGCACTCGACGGGCGCCTACGACGGCGAGTACCTGGTGGTGTCCGTCACGCACCGGGGTTCCCAGCCAGAGGTGCTGCCGGGCACACAGGCCCAGCGGCCCGGAGAGCAGCACGAGCCCTACCGCAACCACTTCACCTGCCTGCGCAAGGCGGTGCCCTTCCGGCCCGAGCGGAAGACGTCACGCCCGTGGCTGCCGGGTCCGCAGACGGCGGTGGTGGTGGGCCCGGCGGGCGAGGAGATCCACACGGATGAGCACGGGCGCATCAAGGTGCAGTTCCACTGGGACCGCGAGGGCAAGGGGGACGACAAGAGCTCCTGCTGGATCCGGGTGAGTCAGGCGTGGGCGGGACCGGGCTGGGGCGCGCTGTACCTGCCGCGCATCGGGCAGGAGGTGGTGGTGGAGTTCCTGGAGGGGGATCCGGACCGGCCGCTGGTGACGGGGAGCGTGTACAACGGGCACCACCCGCCTCCGCTGGAGCTGCCAGGGGAGAAGACGAAGAGCACGCTGCGCTCGAACTCGAGCCCGGGAGGTGGAGGCTTCAACGAGCTGCGCTTCGAGGACGCGGCGGGCTCGGAGGAGGTGTTCTTCCACGCGCAGAAGGACTTCAACATCGTCGTGGAGAACGACAAGTCCCAGCAGGTGGGCGGCAACGAGAAGCTGCTGGTGGAGAAGGACCGGAGCCGGGAGGTGCACGGCAACCAGTCGCTCCAGGTGAAGAAGGACGACTCGTCGGTCATCGGCGGCAACCAGACGCTGGACGTGACGAAGAACCGCTCGACGACGGTGGGCGGCAACCACACGGAGTCGGTGGGAGGAAATCAGTCCGTCACGGTGGGAGGGGCGCAGAGCGTGTCGGTGACGCTGGCGTCGGCGGAGAACATCGGCCTGGGCAAGGCGGTGAACATCGGCGGGGCCTACGCGGTGACGGTGGGCGGCGCGATGAACGAGCTGGTGGGCGGGCTGAAGTCCGAGCAGGTGGGTGGCGCGAAGGTGGAGATGGTGGGCGCCAAGAAGTCCGAGACGGTGAAGGGCAACCGCACGTTGAGCGTGGGCGGGGACTCCTCGGAGACGGTGAAGAAGAAGCGCAACCTGAAGGTGGACCAGGACCACCTGATCAACGTGGGAGGCAAGTTCCAGATCCTCGCGAAGGAGAGCTACGCCATCCAGGGCAAGGAGCTGGTTCTGTCGGCGGAGGAGTCATTCACGCTGCAGGTGGGCAGCGCCACCATCCAGGTGAAGAAGGACGGCAAGGTCGTCATCAAGGGCGGGAAGATCGAAGTCACCGCCTCGGGTGACATGGTGCTGAAGGCCTCGGAGATCAAAGAGAACTGAGCCCCTGTTGTCATGCCGAACCTCGAGAACCTCACGAGCTTCAGCGCGGTGGACCTGCCCTCCATGAACAAGGAGGGCGAGGAGCTGCTGGTCATCTGCGTCGCGGGGCGGTTCGACCTGCCGCCCGCCGGAAGGCCATCCAGTGAGCCGCCCAAGCCGAGCGAGGAGCAACGGCCGCCGGTGATGGAGGACGTCTACTGGGGCGAGCCCGGCGCCTCGAGCCTGCGCTACGAGGGACAGACGGCCTACACCCGCCCGGGGACGGACATCTACGTCTCGGGACACGCGTGGGCTCCGGGAGGAAAGCCTGTCCCGGAGATGCTGGCGGCAGTGAAGGTGGGCCCCTGCCAGAAGGGGATTCGCGTCTTCGGAACGCGTGTCTGGTACCGCGGAGCCTTGGGGCTCAAGGCCTCGGCGCCAAGGCCCTTCGAGTCCATGCCGCTGCGGTACGAGCGCAGCTTCGGCGGGGTGGCAGCCTCGACTGGGAAGGAGCCGCCGGCGTACGAGCCGAGGAACCCGGTGGGGATGGGGTTCTATGGTTCGGCCAAGGAGGCCGTGGAGCAGCCGCTGCCGAACCTGGAGGATCCGCTCCATCTGATGAGCAGCCCGACGGACCGGGTGGCACCCGCCGGCTTCGGCCCAGTGGCTCGAAGCTGGCAGCCCCGCCTCGCGTTCGCTGGCACCTACGACCAGGCGTGGACAGAGCAGCGCGCCCCTCTGTGGCCGAGGGATTTCGATCCGCGATTCTTCCAGGCCGCGTCACCCGGGCTCATCGCCTCGGCTGGACTCAAGGGCGGGGAGCCCGTGGTCCTCGGTGGCTTTTCACCCGATGGGCAGATCTCCTTCCCGCTTCCTCGCCATCGGTTGATGGTCAAGAGCGTGTTCCGAAACCGCGTCGACCGGCGGGCGATGCTCCTGGACGCGGTACAGGTCGACATGACCGAGCGGGCGCTGACGATCATCTGGCGCGCGGCGATTCCGGCCCATCGAGAACTGGCCCAGCACGAGAACAGTCTCATCAGGGAGTTGGAGCACTGGGAGGAAGCACCCTCATGAATGCGCGTCGGCGAGGCGTGGAAGACAAGCAATGCTCAGGCAGCTGATCACTGCTCCGCAGTGGAGCTTCGCATCTCCCGCCTCCGAGAGAACCCTCCATGGCCATACCGGGCGCGCCTGAGCACCAGGCTTGTCCCTGCGTGGGAAAGGTCCCGACAGCTACATCTTCTCCACGCCTCCCAGGTCTTCGATGATGGCCCGGAAGCGTTGGAACTCCTTGGGGTCTCGCCCTCCCGCTCGAAACCAGAAGTTCGGCGCGTCGGGCCTCCGAGAGAGCTCGATGCATGCGTCTCCTCTCTCGAAGAGCAGACAGTGCCGCGGATACGGGAGCCTACGGAAGCCCAGCTTCTCGAAGCTCGCAGCCAGATCCTCTATCTCAGGAGCATCCTGAGACGTGGAACTGACGAAGTAACTGGCGCGAAGAGAGAACTTCGAAAGGCAGACATTCTCCATACCCCAAACGAAGAGCATTTCCCTGAGACTGACGTAGTACCGCGAGAGGCTTGTCTCCCACGCATCCGTCCCAAAGGGCATCCGAACAACCTCATGATCCCCGTCTTCGGACGGCGCCTCGAGATCCAGCCAGTAGTGCGCCTCGTCCAGGGAAGGGTCCCCGAAGACGAACAGGAACCGCCGTGGCGGCAGCTCCACGGACGCAAACCGATAGAGCTCGGCTATCTTGGTGGGCTCATGCGTATCCACATGGGCGAGGAGTGGCCCTCCATTGATACCCATGACACTGGCGAACGCTCGGTAGAAGGCCGGGAGCGGCTTGCCAAAGGTCTCCTCCAGTTCACTGATGCGCCATTTGTGCGCGCCTTGGAGCGAGCGCCGATAGCCCGGAGCATACCGTTCGAGAAAATCCAAGAGCTCGTCCATGGTTCAGGCGCACTCCTTATGGTTGCCACAGAGCATCTCGGGTAGGAGTTTCTGGCAGACAGCACATGACGGTACGGACTCACCGTGGCCGAACTGAAGCTTCTTCTCCTGGGGAGCCTCGCCTTCCTTCTCCGTACGCAGATGTGTCACGCCAACCGAGGTCTGCACCTTCGCATCCATCTCGGGCCTGCTGGGCACGGGGGAATACCAGCGTTCCGACATGCTCTTGACCTTGTGACCCGACGCGCCTCCCGCCTGAAGGAGTTTGGGGGCCGCACAGGTCCATGTCCTTCCCTCGGTCTCGCCCGAGGCGCGCTGGTAGTCACTCATCTTGAAGGTGTCGACCCGGGTGAAGGGGGTGTCCGCCACGGCTGCCTTGAAACCTGGCGAGACCATGCCTGAACAGCTGGCAAGCATCTTCGGTCGCTGAGGGCATTTACAGATACAGACCCCCACCATATATCCCTGCATATACGTCTGGGTGTGTCTGTCCAACCGCAGCACCGGCCCCATGCCCTGGAGCTGAGCGTTGATGCGCACCAGCAGGCCCTCATACAGGCCATCCAGCCACTTCCTGCGTGCGCTGATCCTTGCCGCTCTTGCAGTGAGACCTCGGGTCTCTGCCGCGTCGGCAGCCCTCGCCAATCTGGCTTTCTTTCGTGCGTACTCATACCTCAGCTCGAGGTACCTATCGATGAGGGGCCTCTGGTCCTTGAATCGATCCCCGAGGGCCTGGAAGACGCTGTCCACGAACCCTTTGACTTCCGGGGTCTCGTGGACCCGGTGGTTCTCCTCCGAGCCGGTGCACAACCTGCACTTCGCGTCATCTCCGTAGGCGAGCCCCGTGCCTCCCTTCGCGATGAAGCAGACGTTGAAGGTGTTGCCGTTGTGCATGGTGGGATCGAGGAACCGCGTCACGCCTTTTCCCTCGACCTTGACGTCGGTGCTGGAACCGCTCCACGTCATCTTTCCCTTGAACTTCGAGGAGACGAGCCCTCCCAGGGTTCCAGGCTCGTCCCCGGAGCTCAGGCTGATCTCTGAGTCCGCGAGCGCAATCGCGTTACCCGCGATCGTCGTCGTCTTACTGCCCTTGGAGAGCATCGAGTCCTGCGCCGAGTTCACAAAGGGCGTAGGAACCGGGCCGCCGGGCGTTGGTACCTTGCACACGTCTGGCGGCGCCGAGACATGCGTGTTCCCATCTCCCTTGTGGAGGATCGAGCGACCATTCGCGAAGACTTTTGTCATGACGCCCCCCTCAGCTGACAGGCGAAGTCCCTACTACACACGCGCCAATGCGTCCTCCATCAGCGCTCCCATATAGCAAAGCCCGCGATGCCTCGCGCTGCTGACGAGCGCTCGGGAACAGCGCGGCCCCCAGCATGACGGGGCCTGCCCCACCTCCGCAGTCGCCGAGTCCTTCTCCTGCCACCTGGAATCGCAGTGGCTCCGGCATCAGCGCGGCGTTGCGCAAGTACGCTCGAGAGAACTCCGTTGACCAGAACGACTCTCCAGGCTGGCATGCCAGCACGGAATCCACCCGCTGCGAGCCCATCGCGGGTGCCCCGCGTAACTGTCGAAACACCTGCGTCAGCCCCTCCGCCATGCTTGGAACAGCCCGCGCGAAAGGCCGCGATTCCTCCCCGAGCGCCGTGGCCAGGAGCACACCCAATGCCTCACGGCTCGACGTTCTGGCGGCTGCCGGCCGCGCGACGAGCACAAACCCGGCGGCCTCACCTGGGATGCGCCCATCCGGATTCAGCGCCCCGAGGTGGAGCTGCTTCGCGGCGAGCGCCCTCAGCGACATCCCGTCACACAGCGAGTCGACTGCTCCTACCAGAGCCACGGGCCCTGATCGACCCGTTCGCAGATCCGTCTGCGCCGCGACAAGGGCCTCGAAGAATCCAGCCCGCCCGCCTTCGTACATTCCCGCGAGTTCGAGCCGTCCCCGCGCCACTGCCAACAATGCCTTGATCAGTTCATCTCGTTTCACTGCCGCGCCCACTCCCGCCTCCGGCAGCCCGAGATACAGCGGAACCGGCTTCATGCCCTCTTCCGAGAAGAACCCCGTCACCTCCAAGAGCGCCTCGCGTCCCAAAGCGATCATCCGGTCCGTACGCGACAACGAAGGCTCGAGGAGTTGGAGCCTCGAAGCACGAACCGGCTCGCCCGTACCGTCCAACACCTCCGTTTCGGAGAATCGCACCACCCCCGCTCGCATGGAGGCGAGCGACGTCTGCGCCGAGATTCCAACGGGCGTGCAGAGGCCCAACCCCAGGAAGAGTTCCCCTCCCATGCATTGCCCCGCTCGAGCAAGAGAGCACACCTTACCGGCTGCGCCGTCATTCGTCAGACTGAGTATAGAATGAGGTGAGCTGAGCGTGTGAAAGTGACATGAGAGATCTCCCGTCCCTTCGTCAGCATCCTGGCTTGGTGGAGTTCCTCCGCGATTTCCAGGAGGAGCACCTCTCGGAGGTCGAGTTCCTCCTCGGCCAACGCAGGCGGTACGTGTGGAACCCCGAGATCCCATGGCCCGACCTCGCTGATCTGGAACGACGCATCGAGGCCCATGTCGATGCGCTATGCCTGGGAGGTGGGACAGCCCTGGAGCTGGCTCGTGAGGCCATGGCTGGAGGCGATGAAGCGCAGGTCATGGCGGGGGCCTACGTCGTCGCCTCGTTCCAGGAGAAGGATGGAACGGACGGACTGGGCGAAGCGATCCGCACCCTGGAGGAGACGGCCGAGGATCTGCTGAGCGTCTGGGAGGAGGTGCTCGTCCTCTTGGAGCATCCCCGCGTCGCCGAGCGGACGAATCCGCTGCTGGCCTCCGCTCGTCCCGAGGTGCGCGCTGTGGCCGCTCGCATCCTCGGGCGCCGCCATGAGGGCAACGCCGAACGCATCCTCCCGCTGTTGGATGACGCCTCGCCCGAGGCTCGCAGTGCCGCCGTCATGGCCCTGGCTCGGCTCGACTACCGCCCCGCCGTCACGGCCATCGAGAACCTGCTTCAGTACGTTCCTGTCTCGGAGTGGGAGCCGCTGACCTTCGCCGCGCTCTGCCTGGGTTCTCCTCGCGCCCTGCGGCACTGCCGCCAGGCCTGTCAGTCAGGGGGGGAGATTCCCCAAGGTTTTCCCCGCCTCCTGGCCATGGCCGGCGAGGAGAGGGACCTTCCGCTGCTCGAGAAGCTCTGCTCCCACCCGAAGCTGGCCTCTCGCGCCATCGCCGCGGTGGGCATCATGGGCGTTCCCTCCTCCGTCCCCTTCCTCATCGAGCACCTCTCCTCGGATGCGCTCGAGGTCCGGCTCGCCTCCGGCGCCGCGCTCAACCTCATCACTGGCGCGAACCTCCATGTGAGCGTCCGGGCCATGGAGGAAGGTGCCGATGGCGACGAGCCCGGCCGCATGGTCCGCCTCCCCGTCACGGATGCCACCACCTGGTCTCAGTGGTGGGATGGGCACGTTCCCCGCTTCTCCGGCTCCCGGCGCTTCCGGCGCGGCAAGCCCCTCTCCCTGGGCATCTGCGTCGAGGAGCTCGCCGATCCCTCCAGCCCCTTCGACACTCGCGAGCGCGCCGCTCAGGAGCTGCGCATCCACTCCGGCCAGGCCATCGGCTTCGAGCCCGATTGGCCCATCCGCCGCCAGCGCGCCGCCATCGACCGGTGGCAGGACTGGTGGTCCGACCACCGCGGCTCACGCCCCTTCCGACGGTAGCCCGCAGAAATGAGTCGGCCCGGTACACCCTGAGGCGCACCGGGCCGCTCGTGACTTCACCCAGCTCCCGCTGCTACGCCTTGGCCAGCTGGCGCAGCACGAACTGCAGGATGCCTCCGTGGCGGTAGTAGTCGAGCTCGTTCGGCGTGTCGATGCGGCACACCGCCTTGAACTCCTTCGTCCCGCCCTCGCCCTGGGCCTTCACCGTCAGCACCTTCTGCGGCGCCAGCCCGTCCGCGATGCCCGTGATGGTGAACTTCTCGTGCCCCGTCAGCCCCAGCGACTGCGCGTCCTGCCCCGCCTCGAACTGCAGCGGCAGCACGCCCATGCCCACCAGGTTCGAACGGTGGATGCGCTCGAAGCTCTTCGCGATCACCGCCTTCACCCCCAGCAGCTGCGTGCCCTTCGCCGCCCAGTCGCGGCTCGAGCCCGTGCCGTACTCCGCTCCCGCCAGCACCACCAGCGGCGTCCCCTCCTGCTGGTACTTCATGGAGGCGTCGTAGATGGTCATCCGCTCGCGCGTGGGGATGTGCACCGTCACTCCACCCTCCACCCCAGGCACCAGCAGGTTCTTCAGGCGGATGTTCGCGAACGTGCCACGCACCATCACCTCGTGGTTGCCGCGCCGCGCGCCGTACGAGTTGAAGTCCTTCGGCTCCACTCCCTCCGCCATCAGGTACTTCGCCGCCGGGCTGTTCTTCGCGATGTTGCCCGCCGGGGAGATGTGGTCCGTCGTCACCGAGTCGCCCAGCAGCGCCAGCACGTGCGCCCCGTTGATGTCCTTCAGCGCCCCCGGCTCCTTCGGCAGGTTCTCGAAGAACGGCGGCTTGCGCACGTACGTGCTCTTCGCATCCCACTGGAAGGTGTTGCCCTTGCTCACCTGCAGCTGCTGCCAGAGCGCGTCCCCCTCCATCGCGTGCGAGTACTGCCGGCGGAACTGCTCCGGCTTCACCGCCGTGCGGATCGTCTCCTTGATCTCCTCGTTCGTCGGCCAGATGTCCTTCAGGTACACCGGCTTGCCGTTGCGGTCATGCCCCACCGGATCGGTGTCCAGGTTGCGGTTCACGTCGCCGGCAAGCGCGTACGCCACCACCAGCGGCGGCGAGGCCAGGTAGTTCATCCGCACGTGCGGGTTGATGCGGCCCTCGAAGTTGCGGTTGCCCGACAGCACCGCCGCCACCACCAGGTCGCCCTCCGTCACCGCGTTCGCCACCGGATCCGGCAGCGGGCCCGAGTTACCGATGCACGTCGTGCACCCGTAGCCCACCACGTGGAAGCCCACGCCCTCCAGGTACGGCAGCAGCCCCGCCTCCTTCAGGTACTCCGTCACCACGCGGCTGCCCGGCGCCAGGCTCGTCTTCACCCACGGCTTCGCCGTCAGCCCGTGCTCCACCGCCTTCTTCGCCAGGATGCCCGCGCCGATCAGCACCGCCGGGTTCGACGTGTTCGTGCACGAGGTGATGGCCGCGATCACCACCGCGCCGTGCCCCATCTTGTAGCTCTGGTTGCCCGCCGTCACCGTGGACGTCTGCTGCAGCCGCTCGGGCGGCACCGGCGCCGCGGGCGCCTTCGCCTTCCCGCCGCCCTCGTCGTCCTCGCCCTTGCTCTTGCCCGCCGCCAGCATCTCCACCAGCGACTTGTCGTACGCGCCCTTCATCTCCTTGAGCGGCACCCGGTCCTGCGGACGCTTCGGGCCCGCCAGGCTCGGCACCACCGTGGACAGGTCCAGCTCCAGCGTGTCGCTGAACACCGGCTCCGGCGCCCCGTCCACGCGGAACAACCCCTGCTCCTTGCAGTACGCCTCCGTCAGCGCCACCACGTCGTCCGGGCGCCCCGTGAAGCGCAGGTAGGCCAGGCTCTCCTCATCCACCGGGAAGAAGCCGATCGTCGCGCCGTACTCCGGCGCCATGTTGGCGATGGTCGCGCGGTCCGGCAGCGACAGGCTCTTCAGGCCGCCGCCGTAGAACTCGACGAACTTGCCCACCACGCCCTTCTTGCGGAGCATCTGCGTCACGGTGAGCACCAGGTCCGTCGCCGTCGCGCCCGCCGGCAGCTGGCCCGTCAGCTTGAAGCCCACCACCTGCGGAATCAGCATCGTGATGGGCTGGCCCAAGAGCGCCGCCTCCGCCTCGATGCCGCCCACGCCCCAGCCCACCACGCCGATGCCGTTGATCATCGTCGTGTGGCTGTCGGTGCCCACCAGCGTGTCCGGGAACGCCACGTTCCCGTTCCGGAACGTCACCTGCGCCAGGTACTCCAGGTTCACCTGGTGGCAGATGCCCACGTCCGGCGGCACCACCCCGAAGCCCTTGAACGCCCCCTGCCCCCAGCGCAGGAACGCGTAGCGCTCACGGTTGCGCTCGAACTCCAGCTCCGCGTTCTCCTTGAACGCCGCCGTCGTCGCGAACGTGTCCACCTGCACCGAGTGGTCGATCACCAGGTCCGCCGGATTGCGCGGGTTGATCTTCGCTGGGTCTCCACCCATCGCCGCCAGCGCCTCGCGCATGGCCGCCAGGTCCACCACCGCCGGCACTCCCGTGAAGTCCTGCAGCAGCACGCGCGCCGGGTGGAAGGAGATCTCCGTGTCCGGCGTGGCCTTCGGGTCCCACGCCAGCATCTTGTCGATGTGCTCCTTCTTCACCACCCGCCCGTCCTCGTGACGCAGCAGGTTCTCCAGCAGCACCTTCAGCGACACCGGCAGCTTGTTCACCGCCGCGTTCGCCTTGGCCAGCTTGCTCAGGCTGTAGAAGTCGTACGTCGCCGAGCCCACCTTCAGCTGGCTCTTCGTGCCGAAACTGTCCGTCATGTGCGTTCGCCGTCCTTCCCGTACGGATTCGCGGGTCTTCTAGGCCCGCGTCGGGCGGCTTGCAAAGAGTTCGTGCGCTCAAATCAAAGGGCCGACGCTTGCCCTCATTCGGCGCATAAGCCCTTGACGTTCCTGAGCTTTTTCGAACACTTCTTCCGCTTCAGAGGATCTTCCGGAAGAAGTACAGTACCCGTTCCAGTGCCTTCTGCCAGAAGGGCCGCCGGCGGAACTCCTCCAGGCTCACCTCGCGGCAGCTCCCGCAGTCGTTGCGGAACGAGTCCTCCAGCGCCTTGCCCAGCCGGGGATCCGCGAAGACGGCGTTCACCTCGTGGTTGAACAGCAGGCTCAGCCGCTCGAGGTTGAAGGAGCCGATCGTCCCCCACACCCCGTCCACCACCGCCGTCTTCGCGTGCAGCACCCCGCGCTGCCACTCGAAGATGCGGACGCCCGCGCCCAGCAGCTTCTCGTAGAAGGCTCGCGTGCAGTGCTCCAGGAAGGGGTGATCGCTGCGGCCGTTGAGCAGCAGGCTCACCTCCACCCCGCGCTGCGCCGCCTCGCGCAGCACCGCCACCATGCGCCGGTCCGGCACGAAGTACGCCGCGGCGATCAGCACGCTGCGCCGCGCCCGCGCGATGGAGTGCAGGTACGCCCGGTGGATGCTGCGCCGGCTGGAGAGCACCGACAGGCACACCTCTCCCCGCCGAGGCCCCGGCCGCCTGAGCCGCCGCACCTGCTGCAGCCGGTTGCGCAGCCGCCCGAGCCCTCCCTGGAAGGCCATGCGCCAGGTGGCCAGGAAGCGGCGCTCCAATTCGTGCACCGCCGGGCCTTCAATCCGCAGCACGTCGTCGCGCCAGCCCGCGCCCTTGCCCTCGCCCACCGGCGCCCAGTGCGCGGAGATGTTCACCCCGCCCACGAACGCCACCTCGCCGTCCACCACGAGGATCTTCCGGTGGTCCCTTCGCAGCAGGTAGCGCAGCCCGCGGCTCAGGCTGAAGGGCTTGAAGGGGCGGATGTCCACCCCCCGCTGGCGCAGCGACTCGAAGAAGCCGCGACGGCTCGTCCACGAGCCCACCGCGTCATAGAGCACCTTCACGTGCACGCCGCGCTCGGCGGCCTCGGCCAGCACCTGGCCAAACAGCTCGCCCACCGCGTCGCTGATGAACATGTACGTCTCGAGCCGGACATAGCGACGCGCGTTGCGGATGGCCTCCAGCATCGCCGGGTACGCCTCCACGCCGTCCCTCAGCAGCTGGCAGGAGTTCCCCTGGAGCACGGAGTGGCTGCGCGGCAGGTAGTAGCGAGCCAGCAGCCGGTTGGGGACGCTCGGGCTCCAGACGACCCCGTGCTCCGGGACGGGCCCCGAGTGCCGTCGCGCGAGCGCGCCCTCGTTGCGGGACTCCGTGCGCGCCGGTCGCTCCTCGAGCCGCGCCAACCCCGTCTCCTCGCTCCCCACCCCCTGCTCGTACATGGCAAGGGTAGGGTGCGAACGGTCGGGCGAAGCGGCAACCCACCCACGGCCCCGCCGTTCCTACACGCGGCGTTGCCTCGTCCACTGCTCGACGGAAGGCCTACAGCCCGTACTCCGCGCGCTTGTTCTCCGCGTGCGTGGCGCAGGGCTGATCATACTCGGGGAAGTACTCGCGGATGTACTCCAGCGTGTGCTTGGCCGCCGCGAAGTTCTTCTGGTTGTAGTAGCCCTCGGTCTCCAGCAGCAGCTTGGCGCACGTCTTGTCCAGCTCCTGCTGCGCGTCCTTCATGCGGTCGCGGGCCTCGAAGTAGAGGTCCGGCTTGGGCTCCGGGTGGGCCTCCAGCAGCAGCCACGCCTCGCGGAAGGACTTCCACGCCTCGTAGCGGTTGCGCGCGCCCACGTCCGCGCGCTGGAAGTTCTGCTTGCCGCGCTCGTAGGCGTTGCGCGCCTCCACCTCCAGCTGGTTCGGCGGCAGATCCGGCAGCAGCGCCTTCTCCACCCACACGTTCCAGATGCGCCACTCGTCCTCGCCCGGCGGGTTCTTCGTGTTGTCGAAGGTGATGCGGTTGGTCTCCCCCTTCTTCAGCAGGTTGGGAGGAACCATCAGCTCCAGCGAGCGATCGCGGCTGGCCAGCGTGTCCGGAGGCACCGGGCCCACGTCCACGCCGTTCACCGTCACTACCACCTCGCCCTGGGAGATGCCCTGCGCCTGGTAGTGGATGATGACCACCGCGCGCGTGGCGGCCGCGTACTCCCAGGTGAACGTCTTCAGGTCCGCCCGCTGCCAGGTGACACCCACGCCCAGGCCGAACGAGTCCGAGATGGGCTGGTTGGAGAGCGCATCCGGCTCGTCCCCCGGACCGATGATGGTGGGCCCCGTCATCACCGACCAGTACGCCCCGCCGATGATCAGCGCCGCCAGCACCAGCGCGCCGCCGATGACGCCGCGGCGCACGTTCGTGCTGGCCTCGAGCCAGAAGAGCTTGATCTGCGCGATGCCGCCCGGCGACTCGCGCTTGATGCGGGCGCGCTCGGCGGCGGACAGGCCACCCGCGCGAGCCGGCGCCGAGCGCTCCACCGCGTTGCCAGCGCTGGAGGCGGGCGCACGCCTGGGCGCGGGCGAGGCCGGCGCGGCGCGCTCGATGGCCGCGGAGGACGCACCCGAGCGGGCTCCGCTGGAGGTGCGCGGACGCATGGCGGGCAGCGCGCGCGTGGCCGAGCGCTGCAAGCTGGCCAGGTTCTCCGGATCGGCGTCGTCACCCTCCGGCTTGAGCGCCTCGCCCTTGTTCTTCGCGCGCGGCTTCACCTTGTCCGCCGAGACGATGCGCGTGCTGCCCTCGCCCTCCGGCGGCGGGGCCTGGATGGCCGCGTCCGTGTTGGGCTCCGGCTCGGGCTCCGCCGCCAGCTCCCCGAAGACGAACACCACCGGCCCCAGCGTCAGCTGATCCCCGTCCTCCAGCGCCCGCTTCTTGGTGATGGGCGAGCCATTCACCTTGGTGCCGTTGGAGCTGCCCATGTCCTCGATGAGGAAGCGATTGCCCTCCTCGAAGATGCGGCAGTGCTTGCGCGACACACCAGCGTCGTAGAGCACGACGTCGCACTCGGGAGTTCGCCCGATCAGGACCGAGTCCTGATCGAACTCGAACTCCTTGCCCGCGTCCTTGCCCTCGGCGATCTTCAGCTGGAAGCCCATGGAATTCCTAGAATCCTAGCGAGGCTTGGGCGGCGCGGGCAACGGCCGCGCGCGCAGAGGCCGGCTCCACTACCTCGGCCTCTCCTCCGAAGGAAAGGATCCATTGTGTCAGCCAGCGCTCGCTATCTCCAGCCACCCGCACCTCGACGCCTCCGTCCGGGAGCGGCCGAGCGTCCGAGCCGAAGCGCTCGGTGACGTAGGGGGCCACCAGCTTGGAGAAGCGCACCCGCACGCCCGCGTCGGTGCGCGCCGGGTTGGGCACCGCGGCCCGCGCATCCGCCGGGGGCTGGAAGGAGATGTCCGTGAGCGCCAGGCTCTCCATGCGGTCCAGCCGGAACAGCCGCGAGTCCTGCCGGGTGTGGCAGAAGCCCTGGAGGTACCACTGCCCGCGGTGGTTGAGCAGCTCGTAGGGGCGCACCCGGCGCGGCTCGGAGGTGCGGCCCGGGCTGGCGTAGTCGAACGTCACCTCGCGCCGCTCGAGGATGGCGCGCGTGAGCGGCCCCAGCGACTGCGGAGCCTCCGAGGTGGCGTCGATCTTCCGGTACATCTCCCGGTAGCGCTCGCGCGCGCCCGAGGGGAGGATGCGCTCCAGCTTCTGCACGGCGTTCTGCAGCGCGTCACCGGCGGCCGGGCGCAGCAGCTCCGCGGCGGCGGCCAGGGCCGCGGCCTCACCGGCCGTCAGGCGCGGCGGGCGGGACAGGCGCTGGTCCAGGTCCACGTAGACACGGTCGTTGTCCACGTAGATGTCCACGTAGTCGTCCGGGTTGAAGGGCGGACGGCCCACGCAGGTGAGCAGGTCCAGCTCCTCCATCAGGTCCTCGCGCTTGACGTTGAGGGCCTTGGCCAGGTCATCCACCGTGACGCCCGGGTGCTTGGACACGTAGGGCACGAGGAACAGCAGGCGGCGCAGCCGCTCGTGGACGGTGCTCATGCGGTCACCTTCTTCTCTTCGGCGGCGGCGTGCCGCTCGAGGATGCGCGCGGTCATCTCGCGCACCTTGGAGACGGCGGCCTCGGGAGACTCCACCCGGCACTCCGGCCCCAGCGCCATGCTGAAGCGCAGCAGGCCGTCCAGCGACGTGACGCTCAGCCTCGCCCGCGAGCCCTCCGCGGTGGACTCCACCGCGGCGCCGGGGAACAGGCTGGCGGCGCGCTGGGCCAGCTCGCCGCGCAGCAGCAGCGTCACCTCCATGGGCTCATGGAAGCGGTGCTGCCACGGGTAGTTGGCCACGTGCGAGTCGAGCGAGAAGTCCGCCGGCACCTCGAAGTCGGGCGTGCGCGGCTTGGCCGTGTTCACCTTCAGCTCGCGGATGCGCTGCACGTGGAAGGTGCGCAGCCCCTGCCGCAGGTGGCAGTAGCCCACGAGCGTCCACACGCCCCGGCGCAGCGCCAGCCCGTATGGGTCCACCCGGCGCTCCGTCACCTCCGAGCGCTTGGGCGAGGCGTAGGCGATCTGCACGTACTTGTGCGCGGCGCACGCCTCCCAGAGCTGCTCCAGCCGGGCCGACAGCTCCGGATCGCTCTGCGCGGCGCCCACCTCCATGCGCACGCGCGGCGAGGGCAGCGCGTCACCGGCGAAGAAGCCGATCTTCCGCAGCGCGTGCGCCAGGTCATCCCGCCCCGGGAAGGCCCCCGAGGCCAGCGCGGCGCTGCCCGCGGCGTACAGCACCGCCAGCTCCTCCTTCGTGAGGTTCGCCTCCGGCAGGTAGTACGCGCTCCGGTCGACGATGTACCCGTCCTTCCGGTCGTCGTCTCCCTGGATATAGGTGAGCGGCAGGCCCAGCTCGAGCAGCTCCGCCTTGTCGCGCTCGAACTTGCGCTCGGCGGCATCGTCCGAGATGCCTCCGTAATCGGCGGGGAAGTGCTCACGCAGCTCCGCCCACGAGATGGGCTCTCGAGCGTCGAGCAGCAGGGCGACTAGATCCAGGAGGCGTTCCGTACGGTCCATGTCAGGAGGGCGGCGACGATGGCGAATCCGGGTACGTGGGGTCAAGGCGGGCATGGGCATCGGGCGAGTGGACGGGCGCGACGAGGTGTGTCTGGATCGGATATCCACACCTCACTGAACGCGCAAGCAGGTAGATCGACGTAGTCAACCCGACTACATTCAGCAGGCAGCCAACGGGGCGGGGGGGACTCGCTCTCTGGCTCCGTCTGGGTTATTCCTTACACAGCAACCGGAGACGCCTGACTGGGTTGGGTGATGGGGATAGGACCGGGCCGGCATGGCGCGAAGGTTGCTTAGAGGACTCACCGTGAACCGCACTTCCCTTCTCAGAAGCGTGATTGTCGGGCTGGCGTTGGTGGGCCTCACCACTTCCCTGGTACCGGCAACGGCTCAGGCCGAGCCGCTCTACTTCGCGCTGGAGGTGCGTCGCGAGGGACGCCTGGTCGCCCAGCCCAAGCTGTTGGGTGAGACGGGCCGCACCCTGCGGGCCGAGCGCCGCAAGCCGGGCGCCAGCCAGCCGGACTACCAGCTGATCCTCACCCCCATCGTCGAGGGGAACACCTTCCACCTCTCGCTGGAGCTGACGCTGCCGGAGCTCCGGGGCCACTCGGAGCTGGCGCTGCTCCATGGCCAGCAGCGCAAGCTGCAGCTGGGCAAGGTGCCCGGAGAGCTGGAAGTGTCCCTCATGCTGATGCGAGTGGACTCGCCCGAGTTCCGGGCGCTGATGGACCTGGCCGCCGACAGCGAGGGGCAGACCGGCTCCCGGCCCATCTGACGTCCCGCTTCCGTCCCAGTTCCGGAATGGCTGATCCCACTGCTGGGATTCAGGCAGGCGACTGTCCGCTCCCCTGCCCTCCCTGACAATCCGTCACTCAGGGCACCTGGACCACTGCCAGGTCGTCCCGGTGCACGGCCTCGTCGATGTACCGATAGCCGAGGATGGACTCGATGTCGGTGCTCTTGCGGCCGGCGATGCGGCGCAGCTCGCTGCCCTCGTAGGCGCTGAGCCCCCGGGCGAAGACCTGGCCCTGCTCGTCCGCGAGGTCCACCGGATCTCCCCGGCCGAAGTCTCCCTCCACCTGCTTCACGCCCGAGGGCAGCAGGCTGCGCTTGCCGTTGACGATGGCCTCGCGAGCCCCGGCGTCCACCACCAGGCGGCCCTTGGAGCGCAGGGCGTGGGCGATCCAGGCCATGCGCGCGCTGCGGCGGTTCTCCCCGGCCTCGAAGAGCGTGCCCACCGGCTCGCCCTGGAGCACCGAGCGCAGCCGGCCCGGCACGGCGCCCGAGGTGATGACGCAGCGGATGCCCCGCTCGGCCACGCGGGCGGCGGCGCGGACCTTGGTGGACATGCCTCCGGTGCCCACGGTGCTGCCGCTGCCCCCGGCCAGGGCCAGCAGCTCTGGCGTCACCACGTCCACCTGGTGCATCAGCTTCGCCTGCGGATCCTTGCGCGGGTCGGCCGTGTAGAGGCCCTCCACGTCCGACAGCACCACGAGCACCTCCGCCTCGATGACGCCCGAGACGAGGCTCGCCAGCGTGTCGTTGTCGCCGAACTTCAGCTCGTCCACGGACACGGTGTCGTTCTCGTTGATGACGGGCACCACGCCCACCTCGATGAGCCGCTCCAGGGCGTGCTTCACGTTGAGGTAGCGCCGCCGGTCCTGCACGTCCTCGTGGGTCAGGAGCACCTGCGCCACGCGCCGATCCGCCCGGCCGAAGGCCTCCTCGTACGCTCGCATCAGGCGGCTCTGGCCTACCGCCGCGCAGGCCTGCTTGCCGGGAATATCCTTGGGCCGCGCCGGCAGCCCCAGCCGCTCCACCCCCAGGGCGATGGCGCCGCTGGACACCACCACCAGCTCGCGTCCCTCGGCGGCCCAGAGCAGATCCTCGCTCAGCGCGTCGAAGTGCTCGCGGTTGAAGCGCCCCGTGGCGTTCGTCAGGGCATTGGTCCCAATCTTCACCACCACGCGCCGGGCGGCGCGGATGGCCTCTCGTCCAGAAGTGCTCACGGGCCCCAGACTAGGCTGGAAGACCGCGTCATGTCCGTGTGTTCCCACCAGTCCCCCTTTTCGGGCCTGGAGCCGTGAATCCCGGCTGGCAAGCCCTTAAAGTGAAGGACAGGTACGGACGCGGGCCTTTCCGCGCGGGAGAAGGAAGATTTGAAGGAAATCTACGGCAACACCCTGGGCCTCAAGCAGAGCGAGCAGCAGCGCCTGCGCAACACCTACCGCCGCCGCGTGGCCCCCTACGAGATCGTCTCGGCGGAGCTCGCCCGCCACCTCACCGAGCTGTCCAGCGAGCTCAACCGCCAGATCGGCGTGCTCATCAACCGCAAGGGCGACATCGAGTACGTCGTCGTCGGCAACGCCCACAAGCTGGAGCTGCCCGACATCGGCCGCGCCCGCGCCGGGCAGATTCGTCTGCGTGGCCTGCGCCTGGTGCACACGCACCTCAAGAGCGAGCCGCTGACCAAGGACGACCTCACGGACCTCGCGCTGCTGCGCCTGGACATGGTGGCCGCCGTGGGCGTGGGCCACGAGGGCCTGCCGGGGGTGCTGCACTACGCGCACCTGGTGCCGGAGAACGGCGCCAACGAGTTCTGGCGCGTCGCGACGCTGCCCAGCGTCCACCAGGACCAGCCGGACCTGATGGCCACGCTGGAGGCGCTGGAGCAGGAGTTCAACCGCAAGGCCGCCGCGCGCGCGGTGGGTGGGCGGGAGAAGGCCATCCTGGTGGCGGTGTGCCTGGACGGCAACCGCGCCCGCGCCGAGGGCAGCCTGGCCGAGCTCAAGGAGCTGGCGCGCACCGCCGGCGTGGAGGTGATCGACAGCGTGCTGCAGATGCGGCGCGAGGCCGACCCCCGCTACCTCATCGGCCGCGGCAAGCTCGAGGACCTGAACCTGCGCTCCATGCAGTCCATGGTGGACCTGATCATCTTCGACAAGGACCTGACGCCCTCGCAGGGCCGGCACATCGCCGAGGCCACCAGCCTGAAGGTGCTGGACCGCACCCAGCTCATCCTGGACATCTTCGCCCAGCGCGCCCAGAGCGCAGAGGGCAAGCTGCAGGTGGAGCTGGCCCAGCTGAAGTACCGGCTGCCGCGGCTGGTGCAGAGCGATGACTCGCTCAGCCGGCTCGCCGGTGGCATCGGCGGCCGAGGCCCTGGTGAGACGAAGCTCGAGATCGATCGCCGCCGGGTGCGTGAGCGGATTACGCACCTGGAGAAGCGCATCGACGCCATCTCGCGCGAGCGCAGCGTGCGACGGGCCCAGCGCAACCGGCGCGAGCTGCCCGTCATCTCCATCGTGGGCTACACCAACGCGGGCAAGTCCACGCTGCTCAACGCCATCACCAACGCCGAGGTACTGGCCGAGAACAAGCTGTTCGCCACGCTGGACCCCACCAGCCGCCGCCTGCGCTTTCCTCAGGAGCGCGAGGTCATCATCACCGACACGGTGGGCTTCATCCGGGATTTGCCCAAGGACCTGGTGGCCGCCTTCCGCGCCACGCTCGAGGAGCTGTACGACGCGAGCCTGCTGCTCCACGTGGTGGACGCGGCCGACCCCGCGCGCGACGAGCAGGTGGAGGCGGTGGAGGGCATCCTCGGCTCGCTGGGGCTGATGGAGAAGCCGCGCCTCATGGTGTGGAACAAGGCGGACCTGCTGTCGGCCGAGGACGTGGAGGCCCTGCTGCGCTCGAAGGGTGGCGTGGCCATCAGCGCCGAGAAGCGCGAGGGGCTCGCGGCCCTGCTCGCCAAGGCGGACACCACGCTGTTCGCCGAGGGCGCCTCCGAGGCCCTGGGCGCGCTGTAGCCGCTCGGGCCTTCCTGGCGGTCCGCTCGTAACAGGCCCACCTCGAGGCACCCGCTCCGGCGGACCCGAGGTGGGCTGCACTGCCATCCCTACTGCTTCAGGCCGGTGTCGAGCCCCAGGCCCTCGCTCGCGAAGCGCTCCATCTTCCCGAGCAGCGCCTTGATGTCGTCCAGGACGCTCCGCCCTTCCCGGTTCGCCGTCGACTCCAGCCGCTCGCCGCAGCGCAGGTCCAGGCACAGGTTCACGCCCACCCGGCGCTTCGAGTCCAGGTCCGTGGTCAGCAGTCCGATCTGGTCCGCCGAGCCGTAGGCATGGCACCACTCACAGAGTCGGGACGTCAGGGTCTTGTCGCCTTGCTGATCGCGCCGGAAGGCGATGCCGATGGGCCGCTGCTGCCCTGGTGCCTGGAACACCAGGAAGACGCGCACCCCGTAGGGGTCCACCCACGCGAGGTAGTCACGAACGAAGAGGGGAAACCGGGTGCCCTTGGGGGGCTCGACGACTTTTCGGTCCCGGGAGCGGAAAGTGTTCAGGAAGTCCTTCTCTGAGGCGATCTGGAACATGGGAATTCCCCGGACGCAGCCTACGCACGCCGCTGACGGCTGTCTCTCACCGCTCGCAGCGGCTCCCTAACCGGTGGCAGCAGGTCTTCTTCCCTCTCGCGCAGCCGGCGCAGGTCCTGCCCCGGTGGCGCCCCGAACAGACGGCGGTACTCACGGCCAAACTGAGAGGGGCTCTCGTATCCCACGCGGAACCCCGCCGTCGCCACGTCCACGTCCGCGCTGAGCAGCAGGCGGCGAGCCTCCTGGAGCCGCAGCTGCTTCTGGTACTGCAGCGGGCTCATGGCCGTGACGGCCTTGAAGTGGTGATGCAGCGAGGAGGGGCTCATGTGCACCTCGCGTGCGACATCCTCGATGCGCAGCGGCTCCGCGAAGTGGACCTTGAGCCAGTCGATGGCCCGGGCGATGCGCTCCGCCTGGCTGTTCTCCGTGGCGATCTGCCCCAGCTTCCAGCCGTGCTCCCCCTTGAGGATGCGGTAGAGGATCTCCCGCATGGCCAGCGGCGCCAGCGTGGGGATGTCCTCGGGCGTCTCCAGCAGGCGCACCAGCCGGAGCACCGCGTCCAACAGCGCCGGCGTCGTCTCCCCGAGGAACAGGCCTCGGGACGGATTGCGCTCCTTCGGCGGGGGGTGGCCCGCCTTCAGGATCAGCTCGGCGAGCTCGACCGGGTCCAGGTCCAGCTGGAAGCACAGGTATGGCGCCTTGGGCGTCGCTCGCGTCACCTGGCCCGTGACGGGCAGATCCACCGAGACCACCAGATAGTTCGAGGCGTCGTAGGGGTAGACCTCCTCGCCCAGCATCACCTGCTTGCTTCCTTGCGCGATCATGCAGAGCGCGGGGCGATAGAGGACTCGCAGCGGCTCTCCGGAACGAGAGGCGCGGATCAGCGACACGCGCTCGATGGCCGTCGCGTGGAAGCCGTCGCGTGGGGTGAAGCGATCGATCCATGAGGCCAGCTCGGCCAGGCGCGTGGGGTCCTTCCTGCTCGCGCCTTCGCTGCTCGGACCGCTCGACAGTGGAGCCCAGGAGGTCATCGTCTTGGAGTATCAGACTATTCCCTCCGCTGGGAGGGGCTCGTGCTTTCGCCGTGTCTTGCAGGAATAGGCTAGAGCGCGCCAGGAATGGTCTACCGACTCGCACCCTCGGATCCGTAGTTTTGGCGCAGTTCCGGGGCACACCGCCACGGACTCGAAACCGCGAGGAACACCATGTCCGGAATCAAGGGAAAGGTCGTTGTCATCACCGGGGCCAGCAGCGGCATTGGCGAGGCCACTGCCCGCCTGCTCGCCCGGAGCGGCGCTCACGTGGTGCTCGGCGCCCGGCGCACCGACAAGCTCGAGGCGCTCACCAAGGCCATCACCGCCGAGGGGGGCTCGGCCCGCTACCGGCAGCTGGATGTCACGCGTCGCGAGGACATGGAGGCGTTCGTCGAGTTCGCGCTCGGCGCCTTCGGCCGCGTGGACGTCGTCATCAACAACGCGGGCGTCATGCCCCTGTCCATGCTGGAGGCGCTCAAGGTCGACGAGTGGAACCGGATGATCGACGTGAACATCCGGGGCGTGCTCCATGGCATCGCCGCGGCCCTCCCGCTGATGAAGAAGCAGCGGAGCGGCCAGTTCATCAACCTCTCGTCCATCGGCGGCCACGCCGTCTCGCCCACGGCCGCCGTGTACTGCGCCACCAAGTTCGCCGTCATGGCCATCTCCGAGGGCCTGCGCCAGGAGGTCGGCGGCGACATCCGCGTGACGGTCATCTCACCGGGCGTCACCGAGTCGGAGCTCGCCGAGAGCATCACCGATCCGCTCGCCCAGAAGACGATGAAGGACTTCCGGCGGATCTCCATCCCCGCCGAGGCCGTCGCCCGGACCATCGCCTTCGCCATCGATCAGCCCGCTGACGTCGATGTCAGCGAGATCATCGTGCGGCCCACCGCGAGCCCTTACTGAGCCGCCAGGCTGGCAGCGAGGCCCGCTCGAACGGGCCTCCCACCCGAGGGCTGCCTCCCTGCCAGGATAGACGGGCAGCGGAAGGGGCTGCAGGGTCCTCGCAGCCCCGCCAAGAAGCAGGGCTCCAGGCCGGCCCGTCACAACCGGCTCGTCGTTGCCTCTCAGGAGAGGGCCACTCTCCGGCTCAGGAGGCGCGGGAACGTGAAGATCGACGACATAGACGGACGCACGGCCATCAAGAGCTGGCTGGCTGGCATCCCCAAACCGGACCAGGTGCTCCGAAGGCAGGACGATGGCTGCTATGCCTTGTTCTGGAAGAACCCAAGCCTGGCCGAGGCCCCCGCGCATATCGTGATCGACGTGCACTACACGGACACCGGCTATGTGCTCGGCCACTGCTTCGTCAAAGGGTGGGAGGGACAGCTCGACATGGACGACACCGAGTTCAGTGCCAAGGTGGCGGGGATCGTCCCGAAGAAGTCCCCCCATGGGCGCTGGCCGGACGATCCCACGCACACCATCACCGGCGGCTGGGGCCCGAAAGTTCCCGGCAACCCCAACTGGACCTTCCGCGAGCACTGATTCAGCGCAGGACGCGCACGTGTGAAGGCGGCGTGCGGTGCTCCGTGGTGCGCTCCACCACGCGCCCCAGGCGCAACAGCAGGTGCTCCTCGTACGGCCGCCCCATGAGGTGGAGCCCCACCGGCAGGCCCGCCTTGTCGAAGCCCGCCGGGACGCTCAGCGCCGGGCAGCCCGTCAGGTTGGCCAGCCGGATGAACCGCATCAGCGCGTCCACCACCGGCAGGTTCGACTCTCCTGCCGGCAGCGTCTCCTCGGGAATGGCCGGCGCCGTGGTGGCCGTCGTCGGCGTGACGATGACGTCCACGTCCGCCAGCTGCGCCAGCAGCTCGCGCGTCAGCCGGTGCCGGTGCCGCAGCGCGTGCACCAGGTCCGTCGCCCGGAAGTGCCGGCCGATGGCCAGGTTCGTCCGCGAGTCGAGCCCGAAGTCCGAGGCGCGCTCCCGCAGCTGCTGCAGCATGGACGACGCCATCTCGCTCAGGATGATGCAGCTGTGCGTCCACAGCACCGTGTTCAGGTCCGGCGGCGGAATCTCCACCACCGTGGCGCCCGCATCCGTCAGCACCTTCACCGCCTCCTTGCAGCGCGCCACCACGTCCGCATCCGCGTCCTCGAAGTACGGCCAGCAGATGCCGAGCCGCACTCCCGCCAGCCCCGCGTTCTCGTAGCCCGACAGGTGGTGCGTCGGCTGGCTCTGCGCCACGACATCCTTCCCATCCGGCCCGGCTAGCAGGGCGTACATCGCGGCGACATCATCGACGGTGAGCCCCATCGGCCCCACGTGCCCCACGTTCCAGCACAGCGGCGGCACGCCCGTCTCCGGGATGCGCCCCCACGTCGCCTTGAGCCCGACGATGCCGCACAGCGCCGCCGGAATCCGGATGGAGCCGCCACCGTCCGCTCCAATGCTCACCGGGCACAGCCCCGCGGCCACCACCGCCCCCGACGCGCTCGAGCTGCCGCCCGTCATGTGGCCCCGGTTCCACGGGTTGCGCGCGGCGCCGTGGTGCGGGTTCAACCCGATGGGGTTGATGCCAATCTCGTTCATGTTCGCCTTGCCCAGGATGATGGCTCCCGCCGCCTTGAGCCGCGCGGCCACCGTCGAGTCCGCCGTGGCCACCTGGTTCCGGAACTTCGTGCCCAGCGTCGTGGGGAAGCCCGCAACGTCCACCTCGTCCTTCAGAACCACCGGCACACCGTCGAGCACGCTCAGCGGCCTGCCCGCACGCAGCCGCTCGCCCGCGGCCTCCGCTGCCCGCAGCACCTCCTCGGGCTTACGCGCGACGAAGAGGCCCAGGCGCTGCGCTCCGCTGTCCAGCCGCTCGATGGCCTCGTGGACCCGCCGCATCACCGTGACGGGCTCCACTCCGCCCTCGCGGTAGGCCCGCGCGTAGGCGGCCACCGTCTCACGCTCCGACTGCACTGGCGACGCGGCGATGGCGCGCGCGGCCTGCTCGTGCGGTGGCTGGAGCTCGGCGGCGGGCGCTCCGTGCGGCAGGGGGTACTGGATGGGTGGGGCATCTCCCGCGGACAGCTCGCGCCAGTGCTCGATGCCGCTGTCCTTCACCAGCTTCTCCAGCACCACCGACCCGATGCCACTCTCGAGGGTGTTGACGAACGCCTTGAGTGCCAGGCCCGAGACACGGGGCGCCTTCACCGGATTCCGCTGGTAGGTCATGAGGCCGCAGCCTACCGCTCCGGCCCTCTCCAGGCACACCGCGGCAGCCCCGGGCTGGCGCTCCGACTCAGAACTGAACGGCGAAGAAATCGAGCTCCGCGCTCTCCGCTGAAAGCCGTACCTTCCGCTCGAACGTCATGCCCAGCTTCTTCAGCAGCTTGATCGAGCTCTGATTCGTAGGGTCGACGATCGCGGCGATGCGAGGCAGCTTCAGCGTGTCCCTGCCGTACGCCAGCATGGCAGACGCCACCTCCCACGCGTAGCCGCTGCCCCAGTAGCGCGGGAACAACGCGAAGCCGATGTCGACATCCGGCAGCGTGTCGCGCCGGAGCAGGCCACTCATCCCGATGGGCGTGCCGTCCTTCAGCTCGACCCTGTACAGACCGAAGCCATGACGGGCGTACTGAGTCAGGGGCACGGTCTCCAGGTAGCGGCGAGCGTCCTCCAGGTTCCGCACGCCTCGATCCCCGATGAACCGCAGCCACGAGGGCTCGTTGAGCAGCCCGAGGATGAAGGGCGCGTCCTCCAGCACGAACCTGCGGACGACCAGCCGCTCCGTCTCGAAGACCTTCATGACGCCCCCTCCTCGGGCTCGATGCGCACTCGCTCTCCCCGCTCAGCCCCCAGCACCGAGGCCGCACTGCCATCCCGCGCGGAGACCTCCAGCAGCCCCGCGCTGCCCACCAGCGCCAGCAGCTCCCCCGGCGCCACCGCCTGGTAGTGCGGATGCGGCGCCCCCTCCACCACCGTCAGCCCCACGCGCACCCGGAAGCGAGCCGGCAGCTGCGCGCCTGGCAGGTTGGTGATCAGGTTGCCGTACGCATCCACGTGGACCACCTCGCCCACCGGCAGACCGTCCTCCTCCATGGGTACCGGCATACGGAACGGCGCCTCCAGCCGCTCCAGCGGGCGTCCCAGCCGCTCCAGGGGCACACCCGTCGCCAGGTGTCCCACCACCGGCGCGAAGAGATCCCTTCCGTGGAAGGTGCTCGAGCGCAGCGGCCCCCAGTAGGCGGACTCCGTGAGCTCCACCGCGGCGTCCATGCCCCCGAGCTGCTCGAGCGCCGGCAGCAGCAGCCCGTTGTCCGGCCCCACCAGCACATCCCCTCTCCGGGAGCGCACCGCCACCGCTCGGCGACGGGAGCCCACCCCCGGGTCCACGACGGCCAGGTGCAGCGAGCCCGGGGTGAAGGCCTCCACCGCCGTCCAGAGCAGGAAGGCTCCCGCGCGCACATCCTGGGCCGGCACCGCATGCGTCAAATCCACCAGGGTGGTACCCGGCGCGATGCGGAGGATGGCCGCCTTCATCTGCCCCACATAGGTGTCGGCGGCGCCAAAGTCGGTGAGCAGGCTGACGAGAGGCATGGTCCGCCGCCCAGGCTACCGCACCTGCCCGCCAGGCGACGCCTTCCTTCAGGGAGGGTTGCGGGGAAACCCTCGGATTTTCTAGATTGGCCCTACCGTGCTCACGCTGCTCCTCAGCCTCCTGCTCCACCTCGTCCAGATCGACGGGCTCCCCGAAGGGATGCCCGGCCATGACGACACGCCCAAGTACGTCAAGCCCGCCTCGTCGATGGCGCCCAAGTACTTCGATCTGCTGGAGCAGAACAGCCACATCGTCTACCCGGGGCTGGCCGTCATCACCCTGCTCATCCTCGTGGCCGGCATCTTCCAGGCCTGGAAGAGCCAGGACATGGACGGCCTCTCGAAGAACGAGTTCAAGCGCGCCATCGTCAACGAGCTGCGCAGGAACATCAGCGGACTGCCCGGTGACATGATCGCCCGCGCCATCGGGCTGGATCGCCTCAAGACGGTGCGCCTGCTGGAGCAGATGCAGCAGGAGGGCATGGTCAACTCGTACATGAGCTCCAACCAGATGATGATGTGGCGCGTGCGCGGCGTCGGCCCCGAGAAGAAGGACAAGCGCTACTAGCGCCCGCCCCCGCTACAGGAACGAGCGGACGCGCACCGGATCGAACGGCTTGTCCACCCGCCGCTCGGCCACCCGCTCCAGGAACTCGGTGGCTCGCGGCGTGAACGTCCCCGCCGTCATGTACACCATGCGCCCCAAAAACTCCGGCCGCTGCTCCGAGAGCGCGTCGTGCAGGTCCATGCCGGTGACGTCCGGCATCATCAAGTCACAGAAGACGACGTCGTAGTCCTCGCGCCGCGTCAACAGCCGCTCCTTCGCGTCGCGCGCCGTCTCCGCCAGCTCGACGACGTGCGGCGAGCCGATGATGCGCGAGAGCGCCAGCCGGACCTCCGGATCGTCGTCGATCACCAGCACCCGCCGCGAGGTGACGCTCCGTGGCTCCGCCGACTTCCCCGCCGGGAGCACCCGCGCCGACGGCGCCCCCACCGGCAGCAGCACCCGGAACGTGGTCCCCTGGCCCGGCTCGCTCTCCACCTCGATGCTGCCTCCCAGCCCCGTCACGATGCCGTGGCACACCGAGAGCCCCAGCCCCGTGCCCACCCCCACTGGCTTGGTGGTGAAGAACGGCTCGAAGATGTGCGGCAGGTGCTCGGCGGCGATCCCCTTGCCCGTGTCGCTCACCTCCACCAGCACCCAGCCCTCCCGCCCCGGGCGCGCCGTCACCGTCACCTGGTGCTCCTCCACCGCGCCCTCGGGCGTGGCCTGCGCCGCGTTGAGCAGCAGGTTGAGGAACACCTGCCCCAGGCGGGACTCGTTCGCCTGGACGAGCGGCACCGGCTCGTACCGCCGCACGAGCTGCGCCCGCTGGCGGATCTCATGCGCCGCCATGGCGATGGAGAACTCCAGCGCCGCCTGCACGTCCACCGGGCCGATGGCCTCCGGATCGCCCCGGGCGAAGATGCGCAAGTCCCGGACGATGTCCCGGATGCGCTCGGCGCCCAGCTGCGCCTGCACCAGCGCCCGCTGGATCTCCTCCATGTCCACTTCCGGCGTGGGGGCCTTGAGCTGGGCCAGCTCCTCCACCGCGTACATCACGTTGGCCAGCACGTAGGCCAGCGGGTTGTTGATCTCGTGGCCCACGCCCGCCGCGAGCTGCCCCGCGGTGGCCAGCCGCTCGGCCTGCACCAGCGCGCTGCGCGTCGCCGCGAGCTCCGAGGAGCGCCTGCGCACCAGCTCCTCCGCCTCCGTGCGAGCCTGGTGCTCGCGCGCCAGCAGCGCATCCCGCTCCAGCTCCGCGCGGTGCCGCCGGGAGATGTCCTCGATGACGCTGATGAAGTAGTCCGGCGTGCCGTCCGGCCTGCGCACCAGCGACACCGTGAGGTTGCACCACACCTCCTCGCCCGTCTTGCGCAGGTAGCGCTTCTCGACGGCGAACATGGGCGCCGTGCCCCGCAGCAGCCAGCGCACCTGCTCCAGGTCCTGCGCCACGTCATCCGGGTGGGTGACGCTGAGGAACGTCTGCTCCAGCATCTCCTCGGGCGTGTAGCCGAGGATCTCGCACAGCCGCAGGTTGGCGCGCAGGCAGCGCCCGTCCACGCTCACGTGCGCGATGCCCACCGCCGCCTGCTCGAAGGTGGCCTTGAAGCGCCGCTCGCTCTCCTCCAGCCGGAGCAGCGTCCGCTCCCGCTCGGTCACGTCGACGATCTGCGAGAGGATGCAGAGCAGCTGCCCCCTGGCATCCCGCAGCGTGTAGCTGTACCAGTCGCACAGGATGACCGAGCCGTCCCGGCGGTAGTTCCGGTTGCGGCAGAAGTTCCAGGGCTCCTGCCCCGTCAGCAGCCGGCGCACCGCCTGCACGGCCAGATCGTTGTCATCCTCGTAGACGAAGGGCCGGCCACCACCGCCGGGGTAGCCGCCGAGCACCTCCTCCTCCGTCCAGCCGAACATCTCCTCGGCGCGCGGGTTCCAGTAGCGCACCCGCATGTTCGGATCCCACTCGATGATGGCGATGGGCGAGTTCTCCGTGAGATCGAGCGCGGAGAACGTCCACGTGGGAGACACGGCCCCCGGGAGCTTGGAAGGACTCTCGGACATGAGGATGCCATCACCGGGGTGCGGGCCAGCCCGCCCCGCCACAGAAAGGTTCAGCCGCCGCTCAGCTCGGACTTCGGCTGACGCGTCATCAACTCCACCACCGCCGCCTTCGCGCTCTTGCCCTCGTAGGCAATCGCGTACACCTGCTGGCAGATGGGCAGCTCCACGCCCGTCTTGAGCGCCAGATCCCTCGCGCTCTTCGCCGTCTTCACCCCTTCCGCCACCTGCTTCATCTCCGCGAGCACGTCCGCGAGCTGCCGGCCCTTGCCCAGCTCCATGCCCACTCGCCGGTTGCGGCTCAGCTCGCCGGTGCACGTGAGCACCAGGTCTCCCATGCCCGACAGCCCCGAGAGCGTCAGCGGGTTGCCGCCCTTGCGCACCGCCAGGCGGGTGATCTCCGCCAGGCCCCGGGTGATGATGGCCGCGCGCGCGTTGTGCCCCATGCCCAGCCCGTCCGCGATGCCCGCCGCGATGGCGATCACGTTCTTCAGCGCCCCGCCGTACTGCACCCCCACCACGTCGTTCGAGGTGTAGGAGCGGAACGTCTCCGTCTGCAGCGCCTTCCGGCACCGCGCCGCCACCTTCTCCCAGTGCGAGGCGATCGTCACCACCGTGGGGCTGCGCTGCGCCAGCTCCCGGGCGAAGCTGGGCCCCGAGAGCACGGCGATGTAGGGGTGGAACTCCTCCGGCAGGCAGTCCTCCAGGAGCTCCGTCATCGTCAGCAGGGACTCGTTCTCGATGCCCTTGGCCACCGTGACGAGCGGCACATGGCGCGGCAGGTGCGGAATGGCCCGCGAGACGATGTCCCGCGTGGCGTGGCTGGGCGTGGCCAGCACCACCAGCTCCGCGCCCTCGAGCGCCTCGCTCAGCTCCAGCGTGGCGCGCACCCGCGAGGAGAGCGGGATGCCCGGCAGGTAGGTGGAGTTCTCGTGGCGGGTGTTGATGGCCTCGGCGAGCGCGGCGTCCCTTCCCCAGAGACGCACCTGCTCGCAGTTCACCGCCAGGGTGTTGGCGAGCGCCGTACCGAACGAACCAGAGCCGATGACACTGCTACGCATGGAATGCCTCGGGAGGAGAGAGGGCTCGGAGCGCCTCAGAAGCCGGTCACCAGGCCGATGCCCACCGTCGGCATGAAGGAGGCGTCCTCCTCGCGGCCCTGGATGTTGCCGCCGACCATGACCACGTAGGACGTCTTCTCGGAGAAGGGCACCTCGAGCCCTCCCCGGAACGTGAGGTTGCCGGACACCTGCACGCCCTGGGGAATGCCGCCGAGCGGATCCCTCTGGAAGGGCTGCGTGTCGAAGGCGATGAGGTAGCGCACATCCAAGAAGCCGCGAGAGCGCCTGCCCAGCTGCAGCGAGCCCATGAGCCCCGGCGCCAGGTTCCAGTTGCGCCGCCCCGTGAAGTAGCGCGCCCCGAACTCCTCCTGGCTCGGCGAGTTGAGGAAGAAGGCCCGGCCGCCCTCCACGGAGAGGGCCAGGTGCGCGTCCTCTCCCGACACCAGCCCGACGCGCACGTAGGCACGCACCTCGTTCATGATGCCGTACAGGCTGTCCGCGCCGAGCCCCACGTCCAGCCGGGGCAGCACGCCCAGGGAGGCCTTCACCGAGGCCAGCGGGAAGCCCAGCACCGCGCCCACCCCAACCTTGCCCGGCTCCAGCAGACGGCCGCCGTAGAGGCTCACCCGGTTGGGCTTGAGCGGCTCCTCGGGAACCTGCCTCCTCGTCGACACCACATGAGGCGCGTCTCTCGAGGGCAGCAGCGGCGGCGGCAGCGCGTCCGGCGGCGGCGCGGGGGCCTCGGGCCCCGGGTAGTTCAGCCAGGACTCGTCGGGCGCGGGAGGAGGCGGCGCCTCCGAGGGGGCCTGGGCCTGGGCCGGAAGCCCCAGGCCGACGACGAGCAAGGATGGGAGGAGGAAGGCGCGCATGGGCAGAGACCCGCGCAGTCTAAGGAGTTTGAGGAGTTTCAGGTAGTTGACGTGCCAACTTGGTGGAGGAGATGCAAGCACGCGGGACTGGCGCCTGCGGTTCCAGCTGAGCGGTCCGGTTACAGTGAGCCCGCTGCTGGCCAGTTAAAAAGCGGGGTCGACTACTAACCAGTTAGTAGTCGACCCCCTCCCACCCCCCGACTACTAACCAGTTAGTAGTCGACCCCCTCCCACCCGGCGGGAACTGCCGCCCCGTTGGCCATGAACTCCTGCCCGTCCTCGGAAGCGGCCCACCCGTCATGACGTGACCCCAACGGGCCCGAGCCGGTCTACCATCCGCGCCCTGCCGCAGTGGCTGCGGGAGGAGCGAGACGGGATGAGGGTCGGACGGGGCGTGGGACTGGTGGTGGCACTGGCGCTGAGCGCATGCCGGGAGCGCGCGCCTGCCGCGCCCGTGGATGCCGGCCCGCCCGTGACGGCCTCCGCCGGCGAGCTCATCCCCTGCGACTCGTTGCTGCCCGCGGACCTGCGTGAGCTGTCGCTGCCCGGCTTCAGCGTGAAGGAAGAGCGCGCCTGCGCCAACTGCGGCCCGCTGTGCACCTTCCGCTCCGACGCGGAGCCCGGCACCACCGTGTCGCTGGCCTACAACTGCACGCCGAGAGCTCCCTCCGCGGACGTGCGCGAGCTGCTCGCGCCAACCCTGAATGCCGGCGGCGTGGAGGTGCCCGCGCTGGGCCGCGCCGCCGCCCGCCGCACTCCCATCCCCGGCATGCTGCAGGTGGTGGCGTGGGACGATGACACGCCCTGCACGCTCGTCGTCACCTGGATGGGCAACGGGCCGGAGCGCGCCGTGGACCTGATGCGCACCGCCCTGCTCGCCCTCACCGCCTCGTCACTCGCCGCGGCTCGCGCGCAGGACGCGGGCGTGCCGCCTCCCTCCACCGAGGACGCAGGCGTGCCGCCTCCCGCCACCGAGGACGCGGGCACGCCCTGAGACGGGCGCCTACCCCTCGTCGAACGAGATCACCGCGCCGTCCAAGTCGTAGACGGCCGCCTTCATGCCGAAGCGCACCAGGCGCTTGCCGATGCGCGGGAAGTCCGCGACCTCCACCGCGCGGCGCTCGCCCCCGGAGAGGTAGACGAGATCCTCCTGGAACGGGTTGCGCAGGTGGTGGGCCACCGAGGGCGTGGGGAAGCCCATGAAGTCGCCGGGCCCCACCTCGAAGCTCTCGTCGCCAATCTCCGCGATGCCCCGCCCGGAGAGGATGTAGAGGAACTCCTCCTCCGAGTGGTGCGAGTGGAAGATGAAGGACTCCTTGCCGGGAGCCACCTTCAGCAGGTGGAGCCCCACCCGCTCCAGGCCCACCTGCTCGCTCAGCGAGATGCCGCGCACCAGCGAGTTCGGATTGAGCGGGTGGGACTGGGACTGCTCCGGCACCTTCGAGTGATCCGCGGCGCGGAAGAGCAGAGGCTTGCGAGGGGCTTCCTGCTTGGACGTCATGACACGCTCCTGGCCTGGCGAGGCGCACCGGCGTCTCCCGGTGCGCCCACGTGTGAGGAGGGCGCAGGATGCCCCGCGGCACCCTCCCCGGCCAGTTCGCGGCTACAGCACGCGCAGGAACTCGACCAGGTCGTCCAGCTCCTGATCGCTCAGGTGCGACGTCTTCCCGTGCTGATCATTGAAGCGCGTCTTCAGCAGGCGCTCCTTGAGCGTATCCGCGCTGCCGTCATGCAGGTACGGCGCGCTGCGGGCCAGGCCGAGTAGCGACGGGGTGTTGAGGCCCGCCTTGCGCACGGCCGCGTTGTCCTGCACCTCGCCGCTGACGACGAAGGTGCCCACGTTGGCCTGCTTGTTGTTGGTGAGCGCCTCGCCCGCGTGGCACTCGTTGCACTGGGCCTTGAGGAAGGCCTCGGAGCCGCGGCGCTGCGCGTCCGTCAGCTCGTCGCGCTTGTACGGGTTGTCCGGCGAGGGCATCACGTCCATGAAGGCCGCCAGCTGGGTGGCCATCTGCGCGTCCACCACGCCGCCGCCCATGCGCTGGCGCACCGTCACGTCCAGGAAGTCGCGCAGCGAGGGGAACTCACCGCTCCAGTGGAACGGCGCCGTCTTGGTGATCATGCGGCCGGCGATGGTGGGCGTCTGGCGCGGGCCATCCGGGAAGCCCCACGTGTGGCCGTCATCGCGGCCGTCGTGGTGGCACGTGGCGCACGAGGCGCCCACGTTGTTGGCCGTCATGCGCGAGTCGATGGCCGAGAAGAACAGCTTGCGGCCCATCGCCTGCTCCGGCGACATCACATCCTCGGCCAGCTTCAGCCGCGGGCCCTCCTCGCGGATGTTCAGCGAGTGGCTCGTGCCACTGCCCACCAGCGTGGTGAGCGTGTGGTCGAAGGAGTTGTACACGTAGGCCTTCTTCCCATCGCGCGTCAGGGCGATGCCGTTGGGGCCGGCGCCCACGCGCACCAGCTGGCGCACCGCGCTGGACGGGAAGGTGTTCACGTGCAGGTCCGAGCCCGAGCGGCGGTTGGTGGGCATCACCGCGACGTTGTTCGTCTCGCGGTTCACCATGAAGAGCCACGCGCCCGTCGGGTCCACCACCGTGGCGATGGGGCCCTGGATGGGGTGCGTGGGGTCCGGGCTGGTGATGGTGCTCGGCGGGTAGTCCTTGTCGTCGCCGCCACCACCGCAGCCGCCGCCGTTGAGGTCATCCACCAGCGGATCCGCGGAGTCCGCCTCCAGGGTGATGACGCCCGGGGAGGCAATGGCGCCCGTGCCGCACGGGCCACCGCCGCCATACAGGCCGCCGCTGCCCGGAGGCGGCTGCGGCTGCGGGATCGGCTCAGGGTCCGGCGTCGGGCCCGGATCATTCGGGTTGGTGCCCGGCGTGAGGGACGTCTCGCGGGCCCACAGCGTGGCCGCGTAGGCGCGGTCTCCATCCGGCGACACGATGATGTCCGTGGTGCCGCGCGGGTGGAACGAGACCATGCCGGAGAAGCCGGGGTCGAACCCGCCCCTGTCCTCCTCCGTGCGAATCTTGCTGGCGTTGGCCTTCTTGTAGACGTCCGTGCCCGCCTTCAGCAGCTTGGGCCGGTCGCGGTTGGACAGGTCCACCTGCACCACGTCACCCTTGCGGTGCAGGGTGATGAGCGCCTTGTCGTTCTCCAGCAGCGCCAGGCCGCGCGGCTCGTCCCCCACGGGGATCTCCCACAGCCGCTTCAGCGTGCCGGTGTCGAAGGCGACCAGCGAGCCCTGCTCCGTGGTCTCCAGCATGGTGGAGTTCACCACGTAGAGCGTCTGGCCATCGGCCGACAGGCCCATGCCCATGGGCTCCACGCCCACGTCCAGGCGCGCCGCCTCCGTCCACTCGCCGCGGCGGATGACGGACACGCTGCGGCTGCCGCGGTTGGCGACGTAGACGGTGTCGTCCGGGCCCACCGTGACGCGCTCGGGGCCGCGGCCCACCTTCACCTCCGCCACCTTCACATGCGAGGCGGTGTCCACCACCGAGAGGATGCCGTTGTCGGCGTCCACCGCGTAGAGGAACGCATCATCCCGGCTCAGCGCCAGCGAGCCCGACGAGGGCGTGTACGTGGCGGACGGCTTCTGCTCGCAGGCAGTCAGTCCGAGGACGGCCACGACCGCCGCGGCAAGGATCTTCTTCTTCATGGGGAGTCTCCTCCTCGGCGCGACCTTGCCCGTCCCACCCCGGCCCTGGATGTCTCGAGGGCTCCGCCGCGCATACCCGTGGAAGGAAGCATCCGGCCCGGCTGCTCCCTTCTGGCAACCGGCTCATGCTGCCATCAAAGGAGACGGAAAGTCGAATGTTTCCCTACATCCCGTGTAACCCGCTGGACAAGCGGGTCTGATCCGTGGGTGAAACGACACGAGCGCACACGCTGGGAACAGGAGTAAAGGAGAGGGCGTGTCTCGGGCCTCTCCTCCCATCGTCATGAACTTCCGGCGCACGTTCGCGCTGCTCATCCTGCTGGTCGTGCTGCCGTCCGCGGGGCTGTCCGGCTTCGGGGTGGTGGCGATCATCAACGAGCGCGCGGCGGTGGAGAAGCGGCTGGAGGCCGCCTGGCACGGGACGCTGGAGGCGCTGGCGGAGGAGCTGCCCCTGATGCTGCGCGAGGCGCGCTTCGTGGAGCGCGCCGGCGTGTGGCGGCTGGTGACGGCCGAGGGCCAGGTGCTGTCCGAGGTGCCCTTCGTGGTGCGCGAGGGCAAGGTGGAGTCTCCGGACGCGGCGCTGACGGCGGCGCTCACCGCGGTGCTGCCCGAGCTGGGCAACCTGCCCTCCGAGCACACCGTCTTCTCCCTGCCGGTGGGCGGGCACCCGAGGCTGCTGTCCACCGAGCGCACGGCAGACGTGCTCCACGGCACCCAGCTGTCCAGCGCCGCGGTGGAGACGCTGCTGGCGGCCCGGGCCGACCGCTACCTCACGTCGCCGGAGCCCGTGCGTTTCACCCTGCTGCCCCTGGTGCGCGAGGGGGGCGAGGGCCTGGTGAACCGGCTCATGTCGGAGGTGGTGCAGGCCCGGGCCAACGCGCTGGGCCCCCCGGTGCTCGCCGAGCGGGTGCTGGCGCCGCCCCTGCAGGACTTCCGGCTGGTGGTGCTCTCCACGGGCGAGGATCCGGTGGCGCGCGCCTCCACTCGCAACCGGGTGGTGTACGCGGTGCTGCTGGGGCTGTTCTACCTGACGCTCACCTTCGGCGTGGTGTACACCGGGCGCGCGCTCTACCGGGAGGCCAAGCTGTCGCGGCTGAAGACGGACTTCGTCTCGCTGGTGAGCCACGAGCTGCGCACCCCGCTCACCTCCATCCGCATGTTCATCGAGACGCTGGCGCTGGGGCGGCTGAAGGACCCCGCGCAGACGCAGGAGGTGCTCCAGCTGCTCACCCGGGAGACGGAGCGGCTGTCCGAGCTCATCGAGCGGGTGCTGGACTGGGCGCGCATCGAGAGCGGGCGCAAGGAGTACCACCTGGAGCGCATGGAGGTGCCGCAGCTGGTGGAGACGGCGGTGGCGGCCTTCCGCGCGCAGCGGCTGGACAGCGGCGTGGAGCTGAAGGTGGACCTGCCCTCGAGCCTGCCGCCGGTGTCGGTGGATCGCCACGCGGTGGCCGGAGCGCTCCTCAACCTGCTGCAGAACGCGTACAAGTACAGCGGGAAGGACAAGCGCATCTCCATCACGGCCCGGGTGGAGGGGAGGAAGTGGGTGGGCCTGGCGGTGGAGGACAACGGAGTGGGAATCGCGCCACGAGAGCGCAAGCGCATCTTCGAGCGCTTCTACCGGGTGGACAACCTGCTGACACGCAAGACGGAGGGCAGCGGCCTGGGGCTGGCCATCTCCAAGCGCATCATCGAGGCGCACGGGGGCCGCATCACGGTCCAGAGCGAGGTGGGCAAGGGCAGCCGCTTCACCCTCCAGCTACCGGTGGACGAGGCATGAGCGACAAGCCGCAACGCATCCTGGTCGTGGAGGACGATCTGTCCATCCTCACGGGGCTGTCGATGAACCTGCGCATCGAGGGCTACGAGGTGCTCCAGGCGCAGGACGGGCGCACCGGCCTGGCCAAGGCGCTGGACGAGGCGCCCGACCTGGTGGTGCTGGACATCATGCTCCCGGAGCTCAACGGCTACGAGCTCATCAAGGAGCTGCGCCGCCGGGGCCGGGACACGCCCATCGTCATGCTCTCGGCCAAGGGCATGGAGGTGGACAAGATCCTCGGGCTGAACCTGGGCGCGGACGACTACGTGGTGAAGCCCTTCGGGCTGCAGGAGCTCTTGGCGCGCATCAAGGCGGTGCTGCGCCGGCGCTACCCCACCGCGGGCACGCCGCCGATGACATTCGGGGACGTGGAGGTGGACCTGGTGGCGCGCACGGTGACGCGGGGCGGCAAGCCCGTGGAGCTGACGGCGCAGGAGTTCAAGCTGCTGGCCCACTTCCTGGCGCAGCCGGGGCGCACCTTCACGCGCGAGGAGTTGCTGTCGGGGGCCTGGGGTTTCGACTACGAGGGCAGCGCGCGTACAGTGGACAACTTCGTGCGCCAGCTCCGGCTCAAGTTCGAGCCGGATCCGGAGGATCCCCGTCACTTCCTGACGGTCCGAGGGCTGGGCTACCGGTTCGACCGCTGAGACAGCCTCGAGGCCTTCATGGACTCCCCGCCGCCGCCCCAGGACGCGCCTCGCCCCGAGTACAAGCTGCCTGGCATCGCGTTCACGCTCAGCCTGCTGAGCTGCCTGGTGCTGCCCCTGCCGTTCGCCATCGTGCTGAGCGCCGTGGCGCTGTACTCGACCTGGAAGGACCCGCGGCTGCCGCACCGGCGCCTCGCCATCGCCTCGGTCCTCCTGTCCGCCTTCTGGACGTACTTCCTGCTGGCGAAGTTCATCCCCAACTACATCAACTTCGGGGCCCGGGCCCGGCAGTCCGAGTGCAACACCAACCTCAGGGCCCTGTACACGGCGGAGAAGGTCTTCCACTCGCAGCACCAGCGCTACACGGAGCGCATCGCGGAGCTGGGCGTCCCGTTCGAGTACCGCACCCGCTACGCGTACTTCCTCAGCACTCGCGGGCCCTTCGACACCCACAAGCCGCCCGACCTGGCGAGCTCCTCCCCGGAGAGCACAGGCGTTCTCCCCGACACTCCCATGGGCGGCGGCGATCCGGTCGACGCCTCCTCCTACGTGGAGGCCATCCCCGCGCTCGCGGGCGGCGTCCAGGTGGGCCTGTCCGGAACCTGCCCGGCCTGCGACATCACCCTGGTGTGCATCGGGGACATCGACGGGGACTCCGAGCTGGACGCGTGGTCCATCTCCACGAAGGAGCGCCAGGGGCCCGAGGGGCCCATCCCTCCGGGAGAGCCCTTCAACGACTTCTACGATCTGGCGAACCGGCCGTGGTGAGCGCCAGGCCCTGAGGCGCGCTCACAGGCCCGCGACGCCAATCTGCCGCGAGTCCTCCAGGTCGAACGGCTTGCCGTCGAAGCGCCCGAAGCGCTCGCGCAGCGTCAGCCCACAGCCCGTCAGCGCCTCCTCCAGCTCCTCGGGAGCGAAGTGGCGCAGCTTCAGCCGGCGGATGGGCGCCTGGCCTCCGGGGGGCTTGCGCTCGCGCAGGTGCAGGGCGAACACGGGACGGCGCGGCTCCAGCGGGGCGCGCGGCTCCTCCTCGTCGCGGAGGATGGCCTCGCGCGGCGGGTTCAGCACGTCGTAGATGAACGTGCCTCCGGGCGACAGGTGGTGGCACACCGTGGCGAGGAAGGCCTCCAGGTCATCCCGCGTCGCCATCAGCCCCATGGCGTGCTGCGGCGCGAGCACCAGCGGGAAGCGCTCCGGCAGGCGCAGGGCCCGCACGTCCGAGGCGATGAAGCGTACGCGATCGGACACCTCGGTCGGCTCGTCGGCGCGACGCTCCTCCGCGGAGCGGATCATCACCTCGGAGGCATCCACCCCCACCGTGGCGAAGCCATGGCCCGCCAGGAACCAGGCCACGCGCCCGTTGGCCGAGCCCAGCACCAGCACCGGCCCCCCGCGCTCGCCCGCCTGCCGCGAGTAGAAGAGGAGATCCGGATCCTGCCCCACCAGGGACAGGGGCGTGCGACCGCGGATGTCGTTGCCGCTCATCACCCTGGGCGTAGCACGGTTGGGGCTCCGCAGGGACAGGAGCCTGCCCAGGCAGGGAATTCTTCTACCCACTGCCTGTCCAGCAACCGACGCCTGCCCCCTCCCGAGGTGGGAGGAGCGCTGGCACTCGCCTTGCCAGGGAAGAGGCTGGCGCGGGTGTCGGGGACACCCGTCTTCATCACGGGGCGAGGGGCATATGAGGGGCGGATGGCGGTGGGCAGGCGCGCTCGTCGCGGCGAGCCTGGTGTGGATGGGCGGCTGCTCGGACGGCGGTGACGGCACGGACAACCCGGGGGTGGTGGATCCTCCCGTGGACCCGGACATCGGCAAGCCCGTGGATCCTTCGCCGGACGCGGGCACCTCTCCGGATGGGGGCACCCGGCCTGATGGGGGCACCCGGCCCGATGGCGGCACCCAGCCGGACGCGGGCACTCCGGACGCGGGCACTCCGGACGCGGGCACTCCGGATGCGGGCCTGCCTCCCCCTGTCATTCTTCCTCCTCCCACCACGGAGGGCTGGACTTTCTACGGGGCGAACGAGGGCGGCCCGAAGGAAGTCCACGGGGTGACAGCCGACGAGGCCGGCAACATCTGGGTCGCCGGCGGTGAGGAGGGCCTCTTCGTCCTGCGCCCGGGCGCCACGAGCTTCCAGCGCTTCACCATGACCGAGGGGCTGCGCCCCTACGGCTACCTGCCGGATGGCAGCAACCCTCCGGGGCCCTACTACCTCAAGGTCATCTCGGTGGCCGGCGGCCCCGGCAACACCGTCTTCGTGGGCTACGAGGGCCTGCCCGGCGCGAAGAACTGCGAGGACAACTGGGACCAGGCCGGGCAGGCGGATCCGTCCGTCTACAAGAGCGGCGACGCGGACAAGGTCACCCTGAAGCCGGATGGCACGCTCGACGTGGTGCACTACGACATCTTCTCCGGGCCGGGCGTGGTGGCGGCCGAGCCTCAGGGCCGTGAGCGGCTCTGCAACATCCTGAAGATTGCGTACGACAAGCGCACCCACAGCGTGTGGTTCGGCGGCAACCACGGCTTCGCCCGGGGCGACGCGCGCTTCCAGGGCAACCCCGCCTGCAACGGCCAGCACGTGTGCGCGGGCGTCACCGAGCACGTCCACCCGGCCATCAACGCGTACGTCTACTCGCACAAGAAGGAGGACGAGAAGCTCTACCCGAACGATCCGTCCAAGTGGCGCGTCAAGGGCGCGCTGCTCACGGACGCCTACTACGGGGTGGCGGTGGACCCGAGCGGGGATGCGTGGTTCGGCGGCTCGGACCGCTCCACCCGGTTCCGCTACATGACGGCCACGGGTACCGCCAACTACTGGCGCGCGCAGTCCATGACGGAGGACAGCCAGTACGCCTGGAACCGCTTCGACATCTGGCCGGACTCCCTGCCCGAGACGCACATGACACGGCCCGAGCAGCGCACGCCGGACAACGTCTCGGCCATCTCGGTGGCGCCCAACGGCACCGTCTGGGTGGGCAGCGCCTCCAACGGGCTGGCGCAGCTGACGTCCGAGGGCTCGGTGGTGCGCACCTTCAAGACGGAGCTGGTGGATCGCAAGGGGTACGTCTCGGCGGTGGCGGCCGATCCGCTCGACAACAGCGTCTGGGCGGGCGCCCGCTGGGGCAGCGGCCTGACGCGGGTGAAGGACAACACGGTGATGCACTACGGCGCGGCGGTGTTCGGCGTCGACCTGGCCATGTACCGCGTCTCCGACATCCAGGTGGACACCTCGGGCAGCCGGCGCCGCATCCTCGTGGGCTTCCTCGGCTACGAGCGCTCCGACAAGCGGTGGGTGGCCGGCACCGTCGGCATCTACACCGGCAACTGAGCGACAAGGATTTCCAATTGCTGCGTCAGGCACCCCACGGCCTGACGTGCACCGCGGCCGCTCTCCTCGAGGAGGGCGGCCGCGGCCTTTTTCTAGCTCGCGGTCCACGCGCGCTAGAAGCGCCTGAGTTGTCGCGCCCGCGAGGAAGCGAGCCCCTGAAGTTCTCGCTCGCGTGTCCAGAAGAGCCAACGCGCCGGTGGAGGGCTTCCGTGTACGGCCCGCCTGCTGGGCCCGATGTTCCGCTAGCGTGCTCTCCTGCCCGGTTTCCGCACTGCCAAGTTGCGGGCGTGCTCCACGGGCCCGAGCTGGAGCTGTCGGACCCGTGCTCCACCGGCTCAAGCTGTCCGAACATGCTGGCAGACTCCAGAGGGGGACTGGCCCAGCCTTGACCCGCACCGCCTCCTCTTCGATGGAAAGAACGCGGAATGGACTTCCGAACTTGCAGCGCACTCCGCCAAGCCGTTGCCGTTGCCGTCGTCGTAGCTGGGTGCGCCACCTCTCAAGAGGCGCCTGAGACCTACGCCTGGGCGCCTGTGCGCCCACCCGCTGCGCCCGGCACGGGCCTCCCCACCCACGGGCAGCCAGGGCAGGTTCGCCCCCAGCCCCTGCCGCGGAGCCCGCACAAGCGCGTGCTGCCGCCTACCCGGGAGCCGGGCCTTTGGGCCGGAGACGCTCCTCGGGCCCCGCAGGAACCGGAGGCCAACCCCGCACCGGACAGGTCAGACAGGTCCAGAGCGAACAGGAGGGACCCGCCTGCCCCGGTGACGGCGGAGCGCCGCCTGGAGTGCGACCCCATCCCGGTGCCGCACGCGGGCGAGGATGACCCGCATGACGAGTGCGCCGACAAGTTTCCGCCTAACCGTTATCCCGGAATGGACGTGCGCGTGGGCGGGGTGCGCTTTGATGCGCTGCAAGTCGGGGAGCGTGTGCTGTGGGAGATCAAGACCCATCGGTTTGACACGTACCCGGACTTCATCCGGGAGCGGACGATCCTGAAACAGATGCCGTTGTTGCGGGAAGAGCGGGACATCGCGGAGGCATGTGGCTATGGCTTCGTCGTCGGGGTGAGCACCGAAGCGCACAGAGACGCGTTGCTCAACGAGGATATAACCCTCAATGTTGTCGTCACTGGGTGCAAGCGATGACCAGGCGGAGAACCCTCATCCACATCATCTACGCGCCTGCGCTTGTGGGCAACGACGGTCGCACGCTCGCAGTCGTCCACGGAATCGAACGGGCACTCCCTGGTATGCGCCTGGAGTGGGAACTATCTGAGGAGGGGCGGCCCATCGCGTTGCCGCAACGCGATGGGTGGCTCGCTGAGGCGGCCGAGCGCGGGGGGTTCCCGTTGCTGTGCAACGGCGACGAGAGTTACCCGGTGACGGTTTATGGGCTGCAGACATCCGGGCGCCAGGCGCCGGGCGGCCAGCCGTTGCTCGATGTCCACGCAAAGCTGCCGTTAGATGCGGTCGGCATCGCAGCGGCAGCGGATGTGCTGGAAGGCGTGGCGGAAGGCGCACGCGCGTTCTGGGGGCGCGTGCTGCCGGACACAGTAGCGCCGGAGATGGCAAAACAGATTCGCCACTCGATGAATCAGCCGCATGTCCCGCCCCGGGGGCTCCCAGCACTCAACCTTCCCAAGTACATTCGCTCGCCAGAGATTCCCCATCACCTCGGGTGGCTGAACTACTGGTCGGCAGCCGCTGCACAAGCAATCGGGTTCCCGGACCCTGCCCGCGATGCAGACTTGCTCTCTCGGGCGCGGCGCACGGCGACGGGCGGGTGGGTGGTTCGGCTCACAGAGACGCCGCTGGATCTCGACAACCCCTCGCACCTGGGGGCGCTCTTGCGCGCGTATGAGCGCTTCCCAGAGATTGGCGGGCGCGTGCCCCCTCGCTGAGTCACCGGGCCCGAGGCGGAGCTGTCCGACGCGCGCTACCGGGCCGAGATGGACGCGGCGACGATGGCACCGCGCTGCCAAGTCGCGCCGCTGTGTCAAAAGGCGCCGTGCTGCCCGAAGCGGGCCCGCCGGGTTTGGCGCCGGGTCGCATCTAGGTACTTCTGGTAGAGCACCCGCTGCTGCTCCATGGTGCGGAAGCCGCTGGTGCAGCTGCGTCACGGCGCCGCCCTTGGAGCCCTCGCGCAGGGTGGGAGAGCTGGCGGCGCGGCACGAGGTCGCGGCGGCGGCGCTGCGGGTGCGTGATCGGCGGATCTTTCAGGAATTCACCCGAGGCACTCCCCTATCCCCGCGGCGTCACGGGAGCACCAGGTACATGCCGCCCACGCACATCTCGTTCTGCGTGCCCCACCCCGGCAGCGTGGGCTCGGAGCGGCCGCGCGTGTCGTACTGGCAGGTGACGCGGACGCGCGAGCCCCGGTCGAACCGGTACGGCCTGGCGTAGAAGTAGAGCAGCTGCCAGTCGAAGTCCCAGTGGTTGACCTCGGCGCCGCAGTGCGCGGTGCCGGCCGGGTCCCGGAACTCCATGCGGTAGCGCTGCCCGAGCTCGTGCATGTGCGGGAACACGCCGTAGATGTCCACGTGGTCCACACCGAGCCCGGCCAGCTCCCGGTCGAAGTCCATGCTCCAGCTGTACTCCACCGACTCCTGACCGGGCGCGAGCGACTGGCCGCTGTCGAGGAACTCATCGGGCAGCACGAAGATGCCCTCGCGCTCCACCTGGCTCGCGACGCGCAGGCGCACCTGCGTGGAGTCGGACTGGCCGCGCACGCGCTCGTCGATGAGGTTGTAGTGCATCTGCACCACCAGCACCCGGCCCGCGGGCAGGCGCAGGCCGCTCTTCTCGGGATACGGCACCGGGCCCATGCCGGGCGCCCACGTCGCCGGCACGCTCTCGATGCCCACGCCTTCACCGGCCTGGCTGAAGCACGGCCAGCCCAGGCGATCCGGCGACGCCTCGTCCATGGCGCGCATGAGCTCCATGTTCGTCTTGCCCCCCGCGCCCTCGCCCTCGGGGTCCACGACCATGAGCAGCATGTGGTGGACCATCGCATCGTTGCCCGGCACCACCTCGTAGCCCGTGATGAAGCGCTGGATGTCGGTCTCCCCCTCGAGCAGGAAGCAGCGGTAGTCGTCGAACTTCGCGTACGCGCTGCCATCCGGCTCGGGCACGTACGTGGGCGTGCGCAGGGTGAGGATCTCGCTCGTGCCATCCTCGAGCCCCTTGCCCGGCTCGCTGGCGGCGGGCACCTGGAGGTCGTCACGCGGGGTGCCCTCGGGCGAGCCCGCCGCGACCCAGGCGGCGATGGTGGCGATCTCCTCCTCCTCGAGCCAGCGGGAGTCTCGGAACTCGCCGCAGGAGCCGTCGGCCGTCACCAGCCAGGGCGGCATGGTGCGCCCCTCCACGGCCTGCTTGACCGCGGCGGACCAATCCCGGGCATCCGCGTAGGTGTCCAGGCGGAACGGCGCGATGCCGCCCGTCTGGTGACAGGTGACGCAGTTGTCGAAGAAGAGGGGCGCCACGTCCTGCCAGTAGGTGACCTCGGGCTCGTCCGGGGTGGGGGTGCTGCTGTCGCTGCAGGCTGCCCCTCCAATGCTCAGGAGGGACACGGCTGCGATCCAGATGTGCTTGTGCATGGACTCGTCATTCCTCGGGTTGGGTGTTGTCGGCCGGCGTCTGCGCGGGGGTGCTCTCGGAGGGAGCACGCAGAGCGAACTCGTTCAGGTTCCAGGCGTTGGAGCCGTGGTTGTGCAGGTGGAACGTCACCGTGGCTCCCGCGGGCGCGGACAGCGGGCTGGCCAGCTCCACCTCGCGCGAGGCGGCCGGACCGGGGATCCGGACACGCTCTTCCCAGACCAGGTGCTCGCCCACGAGCAGGGCCAGGTGGCCCTCGACGGGCTCGGGGCTGACCAGGGTCTGCCACCACACCCGCACGCGCAGCGGGTCGCCCTGCCGCAGCGCCCGGAGGAGCAGCTGTTGTACGACAGCGTAGTTGCAGTGCGTGGTCTGGATCTCCAGGCCGTCGAGCTCCGGGTGCCAGTCCTGCCTGCCACAGGCGAGCACGTCGCTACCGGTGGGGTGGGCCATCGGGTCGGCGCCCGCGGGCGCGGGCTGCCAGCTCTCGGCCAGCACCAGGGGCACCCACGTCGTGTCCGTCTGGGGGTCCGGGGCTGCGGAGCAGCCGATCAGCAGCGCGCTACAGGCGAGCGCCCATGTGGGCCCGAGCGCACCTCGCCGGGGGAGCGGACGTGTCGTGTGCATGAGTCCATGAACACCCGCCCGGCCTGCAAGTGTTACTTCATGTGGAAAGCCCCAAGCGGGGGCCGGCGCCAGGGCTCCCGCCGCCCCCCTGCCCCGGGAGCAGGCCCCCACCAGCGGGCGCCCCCACGCGATTCCGGCCTCCGGGAAGTCACCACTGGGCGGAAAGCCCACTAGAATCCGCGACATTCATGTCTTCCGTCCCTCCTGGACCCATACCTCTGCACACCGTCGTCGGCGCGCGGGCGCAGGCGGATCGGCTCGCGGCACAGCAGTTCCACCTGGTCCTGCTGGACACCGAGCGTGCTGGCACCGTCTACCCGCTGTCCGGCGAGATGCTCCGGATCGGCAAGGCCCCCGAGAACGACGTCGTCATCGACCACCCCACCGTCAGCCGCAACCACCTGGTGGTGCGCCGCCAGGGGGACCGGTTTCTCGTGCAGGATCTCGACTCCACCAACGGCACCTTCCTGGATGGCGCGCAGGTGAAAGAGGCGTACCTGCGCCCGGGCGCGCTGCTGGAGGTGGGTGATGTACGCCTGCGCTTCAGCCCCCAGGTGGCCCCCGTCCAGATCGATCCGTCCGCCGAGGATCGGCTGGGAGATCTGGTGGGCCGCAGCGTGCCCATGCGGCAGATCTTCGCCCTGCTGCAGCGCATCTCCTCCACGGACTCCACCATCCTGCTGGTGGGCGAGACGGGCGTGGGCAAGGGCGCCGCGGCCAAGGCGATCCACAAGCTGTCGCCCCGGGCGTCGGGGCCGCTGGTCGTCTTCGACTGCGCGTCCGTGTCGGACTCTCTCATCGAGAGCGAGCTGTTCGGCCACGAGAAGGGCGCCTTCACGGGCGCGGTGAGTCAGCGCATCGGCTGCCTGGAGCGCGCTCACGGCGGCACCCTCTTCCTGGACGAGATCGACGACCTGGCGCTGGACCTGCAGCCCAAGCTGCTGCGAGCCATCGAGGATCGCGAGTTCCGCCGGCTGGGCGCCTCGAGCCCCGTGTCGTTCGACGCGCGCATCGTCGTGGCGAGCAAGAAGGACCTGTGGGCGGAGACGCAGGCGGGGCGCTTCCGGGAGGACCTCTACTTCCGGCTCTCGGTGTTCACGGTGAGCCTGCCGCCGCTGCGAGACAGGAAGGAGGACATCCCCCTGCTGGTGGACGCGTTCGCGGGCGAGGGGCTGTGGGCGCGGCTGCCGGAGAAGGTGCGCGAGCAGTTCCTGGGGCACACGTGGCCGGGCAACGTGCGCGAGCTACGCAACGCGCTGGAGCGCGCGCGGCACATGGCGGACATCCCGGAGCTGGCCGGAGACGGGCTGCTGCGCGAGTTCACGCGCGAGACGCCAGCGGTGGAGGGGGACTCGCTACCGGTGGAGTTCACCGGTCCGTTCAAGGCGTGCAAGGACGAGCTCATCCGCGCCTTCGAGCGCGAGTACCTCACGCGGCTGCTGGGACGCACGAAAGGCAACATTGCGAGGGCGGCGCGAGAGGCGGAGTTGGACCGCAAGCACCTGTATTCCCTTCTGCACAAGTACGGGCTGGTGCAGAGTGAGGGGGACTGACTCGCGGTCCTTGGAGGGACATCCCCCGTATGAAGCGTGCTTCCCGTCTGCTGGCGATGCTGTGCCTGGTCCTCGTGTCGACGCAGGTGTCCGGATGCTTCGGCAGGTTCGCCCTCACCCAGGCGATGTGGGACTTCAACAAGAGCGTCTCGGGCAACAAGTTCATCCAGTGGGTGGTGTTCCTGGTGATGGTCATCGTGCCCGTGTACGAGATCGGCGTGCTGGTGGATGCGCTGGTCATCAACAGCATCGAGTTCTGGACCGGCTCGAACCCCGTCTCGAGCGTGGACTCCCCGGACGGTGACACCCGCGTGGTGCGGCTGAGCCCCCAGGACACGCTGCGGCTGTCGCGGGACAGGGAGTCGGGCGTCATGAAGGTGGAGCTGGAGCGCGCGGGCCAGCCGACGCTGGTGCGCTACTTCGAGCCGCTCGAGGACGGCATGGCGGTGCGCGACGACGCGGGCGCGCTGCTCATCCAGGCGCGCGAGCAGGCCAACGGCGCGGTGGCGGTGACGGACGCGGCGGGCACCACCATGGCCCTTCACTCGGCCGAGGCGGTGGCGCAGGCGCGGCAGGTGCTGCTCAGCGAGGGCGCCGAGGGCCTGGCGCAGTACGCGCGGACGCAGGTGTCTCCGCTCTCGCAGGGGCTGGCGCAGGTCTGCACCAGCCAGCCGTAGCTTCGGCTCAGTCCTTCGCCCGCGTGTACTGGACGGGCCACGAGACATCGGCCCCCAGCTTGCGCGCGGCGCGCAGTGACGAGGCATTGCCGGCGTGGAGAAATGATGGCTACGCAGCCGCATATCGTCTGCGACCCCAATCCCTTTTGCTACGGGTCCATCTCAGCGCTGCGAGCGCTGGCGCGCTGCTTGCCAGAAGCACGGCTGACGGTGCTGGCGACCGGTCCGACACGGGAGCAGTGCGACCCAGCCACATTCGCCCAGGTGCTCTCCTGTGATGTCAAAGCGCCGGAGTCTGTGGCCAGACAGGCTCCAGTGCTGAAAACCGCCGACCTCTACCTGGCCATCTCCAACAACACCAACATCCCCCTGGCGCTCGAGCTGGGCCTTCCCGTGGTCTTCATCGACATTCTGTTCTGGATGAAGCGCCAGCTCACCCCCGCCATGCGCCATGCGCGAAGCTACATCATCGAGAACTTCCCCGGGGTCTCCGAGGCCTTGAGGACGTATGGCCCGGAGATGCGCCACCCTCATGTAGTAGGTCCACTCATCGCGCCCCCCTCCATCCGTGAGCGAAAGGTTCTCTCCCCTCTACTCCTGGTGAACTATGGCGGCGCCCATTCTCCAGACATCATCCCTGGAAAGAACACCTGCTATCCCTCCTCGATGACCCGGCTGATACGGGATTTGCTTCCCGCAGCGAGCTGGCGTCCGGAGACAGTCATCATCGCCGCAGGTGCCAAGGCCGTCTCGAGCATCCACGCTCATGGCTCGGTGGGAGGGCTCCGCGTCGAAACCTTTCCCCAGGATCAGTACCTGGACCTGCTGGCGGGCTGCAGCCAGTTCCTCACGGCCCCAGGTCTGAATGCCCCGTTCGAGAGCTTCGCCCAGGGAGTGCCCACCAGCTTCCTGCCGCCCCAGAACCTGACCCAGGTCTTCCAGCTGGCCGTGTACCAGGAACACGGCCTGGCGCCACGAGGACTGAATCTCACCGAGCTGTACCCGGACCTTCCCATCTCTGCGCGTGCTCCGGAAGCAGAGGGAACAGCCCGGGTCCTGGAGCTCGTCTCCCGCTTCGACGCTGACACAGCAGCCAGGAGCCACATGAGCGAGCGAGTGGTCGCGCAACTCCGTCGCAGCCCCGTGGAGCTCGAGAGGCACCTCGCCGCACAAAAGTCCTTCTTGGAGCTGCTCGGTCCCCCTGGGGGAGCCCAGGCCGCCGCGGAGATCCGGCGTGTGCTCGCGTCCCAGCCCTCCAGGAAGGAACATCGAGGATGAAGGACTCGGCAATCTCAGTCCTCATCCCGACACGACACCGCCCGGTGCTCCTCCAGCGAGCGCTGGCCAGCGTGGCCGCGCAGACCCGACGTCCTGACGAGGTGCTCGTCATCGACGATGGGGACGAGCCCCTGGAACTTCTCTCGCGGGGAGAAGTCTCCGTGGTGCGACAGGAGGCTCCCCATGGAGCGCCTCGAGCCCGGAATCGAGGCGCGTCCCTGGTACGTGGAAGATTCATCGCCTTTCTTGACGACGACGATACCTGGCACCCGGACTACCTGGCCGAGGCGGAACGGATTGCGCTCACGGGCGACCTGGACCTGGTGCTGACCGCCTTCTTGAAAGTGAAGGAAGGAGCGAGCGTGGGTGAGCAGGAGATCGTGCCTGAGAAGGTCCCGCCAGAGTTCCTTCGACCTGAGGACTTCCTGGTCCGAAATCCCGGCATCCGCGGCTCCAACCTGTTCATCTCTCGCAGTACCTTCATGCGCGCCGGCGGCTTCGATCAGACGCTGCCGTCCTTCCATGACATGGACCTCGGCTATCGGCTGGCCTGCCTGCCGGGCTTGAGGTACGGGCGCAACGTGCAACCTCGGGTGCACTTCCATGTCCATACAGGACTCCGACTCTCTACCGCGGGCTCACCTACCAACATCGAGGGCCTTCGCGCCTTCCTGGCCAAGCACTCGAAGAACATGCACCCTGAGCAAGTGGCTGCATTCAAGGCACGCGCACGTCAGCTCTTTGGAGTGGAGCCTTGAGGCGTCTCATCTGGTTGGTCGGTCCTCCCGCGGCTGGGAAGAGCACCTGGGCGGCGAAGCTACTGGAGCGGCCCCTGCCACCTCGGGTGCTGGAACTCTCACACATGCTCCTCCCCCTGATGGATTCCTCACGACCACGCAAAGGAATGATGCAGGCCCGGAGCCTGCTCATTCGCGCCATCCGGCGGGTGGAACTGGACCCAGACAATGGAGGCCTTCCCCCATTGATGGTCATCACGGCAATCCTTCGAGAGGAGGACTTGTTCCCTCTGACGGACGGAGAAGAGGTGCTGCTGCTTCTTCCCCCGCCGGACCAATGGGAGCGCCAATTCGTACAACGCCCGCCGGGACATGCTCCTGGCAGTCTACCTATGAGTTTGGAAGAGGCCCGACGATGGTATGATCAATACCGAGGATGGAAGGAGCGAGGATTGCCCATGACATGGCTGGCAGCGGGTTCCTCGCCAATCCTCGAGGAGGACTGATGAGCCATGGCTCCGTGGACTCGCCAGGCCGCGATCTGTGGCATGGGCTGCATCATGTCCTGGCCACGGTCATCCTGGATCCCGAGTCCTCACCGGACAGCGTGTGGTGGAAGCGACTGCCCTCGGATGAAGCCACCCAACACCGGGCGAGCACAGGCAACCTTTCCTTGCCAGAGATTGCGGAGCTGTATTCCCATCCTCCGTTCCGGGCATCCCTGGATCGCGCGCTGGGCACGCTCGGCGTCACGCTCCCAGGCCACGCTGAGCTCACAGCGCTCTTTCAGCGCGCCATCGTCTCCAGTCGCGCGCACTCAGTTCCCCCGGAGCGGGTCGTGGTCTCTCCCTGGGATGCGGCCCTGTGGGAGACAGTCTGTGCTCCCGTGGGAAGAGCTCTCGCGCAGCGCTACCACACGCTCGCAGCAGCCCCTCCTATCTCTCGTCACGCAACATTGCCACTGCCTGGCACACGAGAGACCCTGGCACGCCTGCTTGCTTTCGACACGAGCCCAGGCAGCCGGGCCCACACAGCGTGCGTTCAATGGCTGTGCGGCCGCCTCGAAGCACTTGGCTTCACCTGCAGCCTCCATCAGCCCCTCCCCAGCGCACCAGCCGTCATCGAGGCCCATCGATCCAGCCTGGGACTGGCCGGACATGTCGTTCTCTACAACCACTACGATGTGACGCTCATCCGCCATGGAGGGCGCGGCTGGGCCACTCCGCCCCAGGTACTGACGGAAGAGGGGGGGCGCTGGTTCGGGCACGGGGTGGGTGACAACAAGGGACCACTGGCGGCCCGACTCGTGGCTCTGGCTTCTTTTGAACGCGCGCCGGCGATCACCTGGTTCATCCAAGGCGAGGAAGAGACTGGCTCCGTGGCATCCTCGCTGGTGCTGCGAGAGCGTCTCTCGAGGCTTCAGGCGGAGCTCTGGCTGGAGGAGACCGGCTACCATGATGACGAGGATGGCACGCTCCGGCTCATCGCTCGCACCCTGGGCCCCTCAGCCGGAACGAGCAATCCTCCGGACTCGGCCATGCGGGAATTGCTCCATGCGCTGCGCCTGCTCGCAGGTCGCTGGGGCGTGGGAACCCGCCTGGAGGTGCGAGGGCTGAACAAGGTGGCAGTCGAAGGCGGGTGCCCCTTCAACAACAACCTTCCAGCAGGGGCTCGATATCTCGCGCTTGGGGTGAATGACTCCCGCTCTCGCATCCATGGAACGAACGAGTCAGTCCCTCTCTGGACGTTTCCGCTGCATGCCGAGGAACTCCAGGTCGTGTTCCACTGGGTGGACCGGGTAGCTCGCGGCCTGACATGACCCTGCCCCAGCTCGACAGCGCGACGGTCGATGCGTACCTCGCGCGCCTCCGCAAGCCAGCCATCTCCTTCAGCCTGGACGGACTGGCACGCCTGCAGCAGGCCCACCTCCGCGCACTGCCGTTCCACAACCTCTCACTCCTGGCCAACGTCGGGAGCGATCCAGTGCTTCCTCCTGCCGAGGCGGCCGTGGAAGGCAACATCGCGGGCTTGGGAGGAGCAGCCCACCAGCTCACACCTCCTTTCATCGCGCTGCTGCAGGCGTTGGGCTTCGATTCATGGCTTGCGGCCGCCAGTGCTCGCGAGCCCGGTGATCACTGCGTCGGCATCGTCCAGTTGCCTGAGGGACGCTTTGTCGTGGATGTCGGCGGCGGCCAGCCCTATCTGCAGCCTTTTCCCCTGCAAGGAGGCCCGCTGGCCTTCACCAGCCACGGGTGCTCGTTCCGCTTCGAGCACCATGAGCGCGAGGGGCACCGGTTGCTCCGTGCTCTTCCGGGTGGGCAGCTCACGACGGTGTACCGGGTGCATCCAGCTCCCCGCGCCTACTCCACCTTCGGGCGTCTCGTCCGCGTGCGACCTCACCAGCCGGACGGCAGGTCGCTCCTCGCGGAGATCCAGGCGGCCAGGATGACCGAGTGGGCCCTGGCGATACTCGGAGCGGGCCTCTATCAGCGCTTCGCGGGCGGGCTCGTGAGCACACGCCTCGTGATGGAGTGGGAGTCTCTGGCCGAGCTGCTTCACGTCACCTTCGGCCTGCCTGCGCGACTCATCGCACAGGCCCAGGAGACCGTGCGGAAGGACTGCCCGAACCCTCGAAGTCAGCTCCACCCATCCAGGCCCGGCCTTCGGTTCATTCTGTCACTGGCGGTCACTGACCGAGCCGAGAGTGTCGGTGAGCTACTCCGGTCACTGGACGAGCTGCTCGGGAGAAGCCGGCGCTCGCGCGACACCATAGGAGTCCTGCTGCTCGACAACAGCCGTCCTCAACCCGGGCACGACATGCTCGCCCCCGTGTTGGCGGAAGCACGACTCATGGGAGTCCGTATTGTCCGCGTGGATGCACGCGACGCGCTCGAGCGCCTGAGGCCGTTTCAGCGCGGGGGGCTCCTTCCCGCCGAACTCTCCATCCCCATCCCCATCGGAGCCTCCCGTACGCTGCAGACGGCGCTCCTGCACGAGCACCTTCGAACGGGCCATCTCAGGCTCCCCCACCCTGGCGACGGTGGAGGACCGGTAGTCATCTGGATGCTGGATGATGATCTGGCGTTTCGGAGATTGTGCGAGACGCACGAAGGACTGCGGACATCTCCCGGAGAGGACCTCTTCGCCCAAGCCGAGCAGCTCTGGAGCAAGCACCCGGAGATCTCCGTCGTGCTGGGAACCTTCACGGGAGAGCCACCCATCCCTGGTTATGCCACGCTCCAGGTCCAGCTCCATGACCTGGCAGGAAACCTCGCAGCCATGGCGGGCCTCGCTCCCGACGCACTCTGGCGCCCGGGAGAGGTGTCACGAGGACTGAGGGACTACTACTACGACCACGCCCAGGGTTCGACGGCACACCTCGAGGTGGTCTTCCCTTGGATGCCCCCGGCACCTGCGCCCTGGAGGGTCCGAGAGGCCTTTCACACCCTCTGCACGGCCTTCGGACGGGTGCCGCACGGGCACCAGGTCACCCGGCCACTGACATACCGGCCCATGAACACCCTCGCGCCGAGCCGTGCTCGGGGGGGCAATGCGTTATTCCTCGATCTGGATGCGCTGGTGGCCGCCCCCTACCCGGTGCTCCGCGGCGAGGACGGCATCATGACCCGGCGCGCCGACACCCTCTGGGCTCACATCACATCCCACGAGCCACTGCTTCGCCTCGTCCAGGCAGACCTCGACCTGCACCACTGTCGCCGCCTCGGTGATGGCAGTTCCCCGCTCTCGGCTCGCGATGTGGACCTCGACGCGCTCCGCCGCTTCGTGGAGGGGCAGGAACGAGGTGTGGTTCTCTCGAGACTGCTGGAGAAGAACCAGGCAGTGGAGCCTCGGGATGCCCAGCGCGAGATCACGATGCGGCGTGGCATGCTCGCCCGAAGCCAGAGTGGAGTACGCCAGGAACTGGAGAGAGCCCGAAGTCTGCTGGTGCACCCTGAAGCCTGGTGGTGGCACGAACCGCAGGCAGGCGCGAGTGCCCGGAACTGCCTTGCCACGATGGAGCAGGTAGAGGCACTCCTCGGCGCGCTGACTGCCCTCGAGGAGCCCTCTCTTCCCGAGCAGCTCGCACGTTTCGCGTGCCACGTGCTGGAGGCGTTGCCTGCATGGAGGGCCGCATGGGCCTGAGCTTCCTGGTCACTGGCGGCTACTTCGACGGCTCGGGCGAGGGCATCATCTGGCACGTCGACCTGGAGCGAGAGCAGGCGGAGCCTTTCGTCCGATGGCTTCCTCCGGAGCACCTCCGTGTACCGCGCAAGGGCTTCGCGGGTGGATGCAAGGCGAGCGACAGCACCGTCTACGTCGCCGCGCACTGCGCTGTCGTCCGCGTCGACACGGCACGAGCGGCGGTGTCGGGGATGTTGCACCAGCCGAGCTTCAACGACGTCCACCATGTCGCGATCGCGGAGAACCGTCTGTACATCGCCAACACGGGTCTCGGCACCGTGGACATTCATGAGGAAACGGGTCGCTTCATCGGCTCGCATTCCCTGCTGCCCACGTGGATCAACCATCAGCGGATGGCCGGAGCGGACCCTTCCCACTGGGAGGAGGTGCTCACTCCCTGCTGGGATGGTGCGGAGCCCATCCCGTGGCAGATACGCCAGGCGGATGACGGCTACCATGATGCCGGGCTCCACCGACGTCGCGGCGCCTTCGCCCGACTGAAGGTACCGGATCATCTCCACCTCAACCACATCTGCATCACCCCCCTCCAGACGCTGGTGACATGCCTCTACGACGGCACCGTGCGAGACCTACGCACTTTCGAGACCGTCCTCAGCCTCGCTGGCTGTCACCCCCACGACGGCCTCATTGCGGCTGACTCCTTCTGGACGACGAGCATCGATGGCCAGGTTCGCGCGACCCCTCTGCGGAGCGGACGCGTCACAGCGGATGCCGAGGTGAAGCAGAGCGTGTTCGACACGGGCCATGCGGGCTGGTGCCGCGGGCTGTGGACAGATGGGCGACGGCTGGTCGTAGGGCTCACGGAGGTTCGGCGGGGACGCATGCCTCGACATCACTGGGCCCACCGGGAGCCGGAGGGGAGCGAGACCTCGATCCTGCTGCTGGACCTCTCGGATGGGCGGCTGCTGGCGCGGGTGGACCTCTCCGATCGCGAGCGGCACTCCAAGCTCTACAGCATCCTTCCCCTGGAGGGAGCCACGTGATGCGTCGCAGGCAGATCGCGGTCGTAGGGGGGGCGTCTGAAGATGAGCAGACCCTGAGGCTCGCCGAGGAGATTGGACGGCTCCTCGTGGACCACGGCCACCGTGTGGTCACCGGAGGGCTCGACGGCGTCATGGCTGCCGCGGCGCGCGGAGCCAAGGGGTCAAAGAGGTCAGGTGATGGAGACACCATCGGTGTGCTTCCCATGTTGGATGCCAGCGCGGCGAACCCCTGGGTGGACATCGTCGTACCCACGGGGATGAACTTCGCGCGGAACGTCGTGCTCGTCGCCATGGCTGACGCCATGATCGCTATCGGCGGCGGAGCGGGCACCCTGTCCGAGATCGCCCTCGCATGGCAACATCGAGTGCCCATCGTGGCCATCGACGTCGGGAGCGGCTGGAGCAGTCGTCTTGGCGGACAGTTCCTCGACCATCGCAGTGAGCACCCCATTACCAAGGCGTCCTCCGCCACGGAGGCTGTCGCGCGGCTCGAGGCACTGCTGGCCTCGTCACCTGCCCATAACCCCGGCTTCCTGGCGAGGAACTCCCGGTGACTCGCGTGCTCATGCTGCACCGCGTGATGCCTGACGAGCCAACTGCCTTTGGCCGGCCGTCATGCTACCGGCTGCGCGGAACAGCCCTGACGCCAGCCGAGTTCTCCCGGCTCATGGACTCCGGGCCGCTGCGGTCCCTCGAAGAGGTGCTCGAAGCCCTCGAGACGGGAGAGCAGCCACCACCGGGATATGTGCTGACGTTCGACGATGGTTACCGTGAGTGGATCCACCACGTTGCACCAGTTCTCGAGGCCCGACGAGCGTTTGCGACGTTCCTGGTATGCCCGGCGTTCGTCCAGGAGAAGACCGCGCAACCCCATCCAGTCGACCTGTTCTACTGGTTGCTAGATCATGCGAGGTATCCTCGATTCGAGTTCCGACTGCTGGATGGCACCCTGGCGTCTGGCACGCTCGAGAGCGATGCGGGGAAGGCTGCGATCATCACGGGAGACCTGAAACGCAGGGTTGCCAACGGGTTGCCGGGGGAGCCTGAAGAGACCCTGAGGTTGCTGGCCAACGCGCTGCGCGTCGAGCCGCCCGCGGAGCTGGTGCAGTCGCTCTATCCGACGGAGGCGGAGCTTCGAGCCCTCGCATCGGCAGGCCACCTGCTGGGAGGTCATGGAACGAGCCACCGGCACCTGACGAAAATGGACGCGCCAGGCGCCTTCGCGGAGATCTCCGCATCCATGAGCTGGATTGCCCGACTGTCCGGTACACATCCCGTGCCCTTCGCATATCCGGATGGGGCATTCGACTCCGAGACCGAGCAGCTTGTTCGAGCAGCAGGGGCGACTTGCGCGCTGACCTGCATTCCAGGCCCGGTCACGCGTGAATGCGGCTTGTTTCGGATGCCTCGGGAGTTCATCACGCCCTCCCACCCCTGGATCGCCCGTACACCGGAGAGCCCACCATGAGCAGCCCCTCGCCACAGTCGCATCCAGGCTCGCTGCGCATCGTCGTCGTGGGCCAAGGGTACGTAGGGCTTCCACTGGCCGTGTCACTGGGAGAAGCCGGCCATCACGTGGTGGGCTATGACATCCACACGGAGCGAGTGCGTCTACTCGCGGAAGCCCGGGTGCCCGAAGCTCCCGAGGGACTACGCCGAGTTCTTGCATCTGGGCGGTACCGTCCCTCGGATGATCCTGCCGTCTTTCACGATGCCGAGGCGATCATCGTCTGTGTGCCAACACCTCTGAGTCCGGAGGGACGGCCTGATCCAGGCATCGTGCTGGAAGCTGCTCGTGTCCTCCGTGAGCGGGCTCCCGCGGCGGCGCTGATCGTGTTGGAATCCACGGTCGCTCCCGGCTTCGTCGACGGGCCGTTGCGAGAAGCGTTGGGAGAAGCGCTCCATCGCATTGCCTATGCCCCCGAGCGGATCGACCCAGGGCCGGCCCGTCCCCCACTTCGATCGATTCCGCGACTCGTCGCGGGAGTGACCCCAGAGGCGAGCGCATCCGCGGCGGCGCTCTACCGCTCACTCGGCGCTCCGGTTCACGAGGTCTCCATGGCCGTCGCTTCGTGGGCCAAGCTGCTGGAGAATACCTACCGGCTGGTGAACATCGCGCTCGTGGGAGAGTTCGCCACGGCATGCTCGACATCAGGCGTCGACATCGACGCGGTCATCGCCGCCGCCGCGACCAAGCCGTTCGGCTTCGCCTCCTTCCATCCTGGACCAGGCGCTGGAGGGCACTGCATCCCCGTCAACCCGCTCTACCTGCTGGAGCATCTGGGCACGAAGGATCTTGATCTGCCGCTGGTGCGTGCGGCCCTGAGCGCGAATGCGGAGAGACCCCGGGCCGTGGCTCGAGCAATTGCGGCGCGGCTGCCTCGAGCTCGTAGCGGTCGGGTGCTTCTCATTGGAGTCGCCTATAAGGCGGACGTCTCCGATACCCGACTGACGGCGGCTCGACCCATTCGAGACCTGCTTGTCGCCCTTGGCCACGAAGTGTGGTTCCACGACCCGCTCGTCCCTGAGCTCGATGGCCAGCGAGGTGTCCCGCTCACCGAGGAGACCTTGCGCGCGGCCGATGTGATCGCGCTTCTCGTTGCCCACCAGGGTGTGGAGAAGAGCAGGCTCGCGTCGGCGGGGCGGCCCGTCGTCGATGCCTGTGGAGCCATGGCTGGCACCCACAGTCTCCATGTCAATCGGGTGTGAACATGCACGTATTGGTGACAGGCGGTGCGGGATTCATTGGCTCCCACGTCGTGGATGCCCTGCTCAACGAGGGCCACTCGGTGGTCATCCTCGACGACCTGTCGATGGGCCGAACGGCCAATCTCCCCACCCGCGCAGGGCGGCTAGAGGTGCTCATCGGCTCTGTGCTGACCCCCGAGCTGTGCGCACGTGCGGCCCGACATGCCGATGCGATCATACATCTGGCGGCGCGCAACTCGGTCCCTCGCTCGCTGGTCGAGCCACGACTGGTCGTCGATGTAAATGTGGTGGGGACTCTCAACGTGCTGGAAGCCGCACGCAATGCCGGCGTGTCACGCGTCGTTTATGCGAGCAGCAGTTCGGTCTACGGAGCGGCCCCCAGACTGCCCATGCGAGAGGAACAACCGGTCGCGGCGTGCAGCCCCTATGCGGCGACGAAGGCCGCCATGGAGCAGCTCGCACAGGCCTGGACCCGGAGCTTTGGACTGCCGACGATTGGACTGCGCTTCTTCAACGTGTTCGGCCCCCGGCAACGGCCTCAGTCACCCTATGCGGCCGTCATCCCACGGTTTGTCGGGGCATGCCTGCGCGGCGGCGAAGCCATCATCTACGGGAATGGAGAACAGACGCGTGACTTCACCTATGTGGAGAACGTCGTCACCGCAACCTTGCGTGCGCTCATCGCAGCGGAGGTCTGCTTTGGCAACGTCTACAACATCGCCATGGGTGCCCAGATCAGCGTGCGCGAGGTATATGCGGCCGTTGCCCGAGCCACTCGGTGTGAACGCCCCCCAAGGCATGAGCCGCGCCGGGCCGGCGAGATCCCTCACAGCCAGGCCGATGCGTCGGCCGCCGCAAGGGACCTCGGCTGGCGAGGCCATTGCGCCTTCGAGCAAGGGCTTGCGAAGGCTGTGAGCTGGTACGCGGAGCGCGAAGAGAAATGGTGGACCACGGGTTGAGCGGGAGGTGAGCGCAACCCGATGGGCCACCGCGCGGAAAGAAGCTCTCAGTCCTTCGCCCGCGTGTACTGGACGGGCCACGAGACGTCGGCCCCCAGCTTGCGCGCGGCGCGCAGCGGCCAGTAGGGATCTCTCAGCAGCTCCCTGGCCAGCACGACCAGGTCCGCCTGCCCGGTCTTCAGGATGTGCTCGGCCTGGTAGGCGGAGCGGATCAGCCCCACCGCCGCGGTGGGCACGCCCGTCTCGCGCCGGATGCGCTCGGCGAACGGCGTCTGGTAGCCCGGGCCCGCCGGGATCTTGATCCCCGGCGCGATGGCTCCCGACGAGCAGTCGATGACGTCCGCTCCGTCCTGCGCCAGCAGCCGCGAGAGCGCCACCGAGTCCTCCAGCGTCCACCCTCCCTCCGCCCAGTCCGTGGCGGAGATGCGCACGAGCAGCGGCAGTTCCTGCGGCCACCGGCCGCGCACCGCGCGCACCACCTCGCGCACCAGCCGCACGCGACCGTCGAAGGACCCTCCGTACCCATCACCGCGGCGGTTCGCCAGCGGAGACAGGAACTCGTGCAGCAGGTAGCCGTGCGCGGCGTGGATCTCCACCACGCGGAAGCCCGCGGCCTGGGCTCGCACGGTGGCGTCGACGAAGGACTTCACCACCCGCGCGATGCCGGCCTCGTCCAGGGCCTCGGGCTCCGGGTCTCCCGAGGCGAACGGCAGCGCGCTCGGCGCCACCGTCCTCCACCCACCCTTGTCCGGCGCGAGCGCCTTGCCTCCCTCCCAGGGACGCGCCGTCGACGCCTTGCGCCCGGCATGCGCCAGCTGGATGCCCGCCACCGAGCCCTGCTCCTCGATGAAGCGCGTGATGCGCGCCAGCGGAGCGATGTGCTCGTCCTTCCACAGCCCGAGATCCTGCGGAGAGATGCGGCCCGCGGGATCCACCGCGGTGGCCTCGCTGAGCACCAGCCCCGCGCCACCCACGGCGCGGCTGCCCAGGTGGACGAAGTGCCACTCGCCGGCGAAGCCGTCCTCACTCGAGTACTGGCACATGGGCGAGACGACGACGCGGTTGCGCAGCGTCACGCCTCGCAGCTTCATGAGAGAGAAAAGCAGAGAGCTCATGGGCCCTCCGCTACCACAACGCGCGCCGAAGCGCGCTCCGTCTCAAGCGCCCTGGTCAGCGGGCAACAGCTCGATGGGGAGCACCGCGGGGCCGCGCATCGCGAGTGCCGGGCTCCACACGATGTCCTCCGACCTTCCACCGAGTCCCGCGCACCGGGTCAGCAGCACCTCGAGCGCCACCCGCGCCTCCAGCCGCGCCAGGGGCGCGCCCAGGCAGAAGTGGATGCCGTGGCCGAACGCCAGCTGACTGAGCCCGTCCCGCTCCGGATCGAACCGCTCCCCGTCCGGGACGTAGCGCTCATCCCTCAGCGCGGAGGCCACCACCGCCATCACCAGCGAGCCCGCGGGGATGCGTGCTCCGGCGAGTTCCACCTCCTGGGTGGTCACCCGCAGTGGACCGAGCACCGGCGGCTCGTAGCGCAGCACCTCCTCGATGAAGCGCGGCACCCGCCCGATGTCGGCCCGCATGCGGGCGAACAGCTCGGGGCGCTCGCGCAGCAGCCGCATCGCGTTGCCCAGGAGCACCACCGTCGTCTCCATCCCGGCCACCAGCAACAGGAAGAGGAAGCTGAACAGCTCCTCCTGCGAGAGCCCCTCGCCGTCCACCCGCGCGTGCACCAGCTCGCTCACCGTGTCCTGCCGGGGCTGGTGGCGCCGTGCGTCGATCACCTCCTCCAGGTAGGCCCTCAGCTCCTCCACGGAGGTGCGCACCTGCGCCTGGCGCGCGGTGTCCCGAGGCGTCACGTTGCTCATGGCCGCCACGTCCTCCGCCCAGCGCTTCACCCGCTTGAAGAGGAAGGTGTCCAGCCCCAGTAGCTGGCCGATGACGCTGGAGGCCAGCGGCATGCAGAAGGCCTGGATGAAGTCCACCCGCCGCGCCTCGAGCAGGTTCGTCACCAGTGGCTCCACCACCGAGCGGACGAAGGGCTCCAGCGAAGCCAGCGCCGCCGGAGTGAACGCCTGCTGTACCAGCCCACGCAGCCGCCCGTGCCGGGGCGGATCCGCGAAGGACATGCCGGAGGCGAGCGGGTGGGGCCGCCCCAGCCAGTCGACCTTCAGCGCCTGGCCCAGACCCGCGGAGGAGAAGAGCTCCGGGTGCTTGAGGGCGTACTGCACCTCCTCGTACCGCGTCAGCAGCCACATCCCCCGAGGATCCACCTGACACACGGGGGCCTCGCGCCGCAGCCGCTCGTAGAGCGGATACGGGTTGGCCTTCACCGCGGGATCCAGCAGGTTCGGTCGTTCACTCATAGCAGGGCCCCCACCCCTGGGTGCTCATGTCATGGAAGCGGAGTGGGCTCGGGCCCGAAGCCCGCGTCCATCGCCGTGGAGGAGAAGCGCCCCTCCAGGCTGCGCCCCGCTCCATACGCCTCGCCGCGCTGGAAGGAGAGCGAGAAGTTGCCTCGCGTGGGCTGGTCGATGCCGCCTCCCTCGTCCAGCACCAGATCGCCCCGCTCCACGGGAGCGAAGACGCGCGCGGGCTCGCCCGCCGCCAGGTGCACCACCGTGGCGCGCGCCACCCCGGAGGGGGTGTTGCCCGCCAGGTTCACCTTCGCGCCAGGCTTCAGGTCGAGCCCCTCGGTGGCCAGCGTGAGGCGCACCACCAGGTCCACATCCAGGCCGTTGTTCCGGTAGTAGCTCACCTGCAGCGCCTCGGCGTTGCGCAGCACCTCCACGCGCGACACCTCCAGCGAGAACAGCTCCTCCACGCTGCCCGACAGCGAGTTGGCGCCGCCGCAGCCCAGCAGCCCCAGCCCCAGCAACAGCCCGGAGAGCATCGACATCGTCCGCATGCCGCGCCCCTCCCTCATCGCTCCACCGCGAGCTTGAGGACACCGGTGTTGGGCACCCGGTAGGCAATCACCCGCTGGCCCGAGCTCAGGTACCCCATCTTCGGGAACACGCCGCCGCCAGCGTCCACCAGCTGCTCGCGCCAGTTGCCCTCGATGCGGGTGGTGACGCGCAGCTCGTCGTCGTTCGCGTTGCAGCTGCCCTCGTTGACGCCCGGCGAGTTGGAGCAGATGTAGAAGGCGATGGACGGATCATGCGTCTTCGGATCGATGGCGAGCGACGGGTACCAGCCACCCGAACCCGCCTCGTAGACGGGGTCCGGCGCCAGCCAGTCCGCGGCCACGGTGCACCGGCTGGCGGTGTTGCCCTTGCACTCGGTGAAGGTGAGCCGGCTGGTGGAGCGCTCCAGAACGGCGATGCCGTAGCCCAGCGTCGCATCCCAGGCCAGCGACGCGCCCTGCTGCGTGTTGGACACCCCCTGCACCTTGAAGGGTGGCGTCCACGAGCCATCCGCGTTGCGTCGCTGGAAGAGGACGTTCGAGCCGGTGCCCTCCGCGCTGCCGAAGACCTGATCATGCACCAGCGCCGGCTGCCCGTTGGCCATCACCATGGAGATGTGGCCGCCGTACGCCTGCTTGTCGTTTCCGCCCGCGGCCACCACCCGAGGCGTCCAGCCCGCCGGCCCTCCGACGGCGATCTCCAGATCACTGCCGGCCCAGTCCTGCTGAGGGAACTGGCCATCATGCCCGTCCCGGTACGCCACGAAGGCCTGCGTGCCGTTGAAGACGAGGGCGGGGTTGAGCCCCACCAGGAAGCCACGGTCGCTCACCATGTTGCCCGCGGGAGCCTGGTCGCCCGTCCGTACCGCGACGCTCTCGGTCCACTGGTTGGGCCCCGAGCGGAAGGCCACCGCCGCATCGCTCTGGAGCCAGAAGACGGAGTCATCGCTCTGGCCACCCAGGTACGCGATGGCGGGCTTGCCGGCCGAATCGAACGCGAGCGACAGCCCGTAGACGAGCTGCACCGTGGCCACTCGCTCCGGCTGGGAGACCTGGCCGTTGTCCACCTGGATGTAGCGGATCTCGTACTGCTTCTCGGCGACGCGGAAGAAGTAGGCCACGCCGACCACATCATTCGGCCCCACGGCGAGTGACAGCGGCAGCTGATCCGTGGCCGAGGACTCGAGCGTGAGCCGCGTGAAGTTGGAGTTCTCGTTCGGATCCGGGTTGGTCGTTCCCGCGTCCGGAGTTCCCCCGTCCTCGCCCTTGCATCCCACGAGCGTGAGCATCAGACACAGTGCCAGGCCTTGGCGTCTCATAACCTCTCCATTCGTTGTCGGCCCCAGAGGCGCACATCCTATGCCAGCCCCACGGCTCCGGGGCGATCGAGCAGGCACCGTCCGCGTTTTGCAAAGGAGGGCGCTCGCTCTAGGCTGGAACGCCTATGGCTCGTAAGCGTTCCTCGGCCGGGCGCCTCACCCGGCGCTCCTTCATCCAGCGGCTGACCTTCTTCGGCGGAGGAGTGGTGCTGCTCGGCTCCACCGCCTGCAAGCGCCCCGCGGAGGAGCCGGCGCAGGCAGCAGCCGCACCGCCCCCAGTGGAGAATTCTCCCCACGCCACCTTCACGGGCCTGGAGCTCGCCACCATGGCCGCCGCGTGCGAGCGCATCCTCCCGCGGGACGAGGATCCGGGCGCCAGGGACGCGAACGTGCCCGCCTACATCGACCGGATCCTCCAGACGCCGGAGCTGAAGCAGATGAAGGCGGACTTCCTCCAGGGGCTGGCGGCGCTGGAGCGGCGCTCGCGGAGCATGTTCAAGAAGGGGTTCGTGGAGGCCACGCCCGAGCAGCAGGACGAGCTGCTCACCATCTTCAAGGACAGCGGGGAGGGCACGGGCGAGGGGCACTTCTACGAGATCCTCGTGGTGCTGACGCTGGAGGGCTTCCTGGGAGACCCTTCGTACGGCGGGAACAAGGATCGGGTGGGCTGGCGACTGGTGGGCTTCGACACGGTGGGCACGGTGGCGATGGCGCCTCCCGAGGGCTACGACGGGCCCAAGTGCCTGCGTGAGTGCGGAGATCACCGATGACGAAGGACGCGGTGGACATCTGCATCATCGGCAGCGGCGCGGGCGGAGCCCCCATGGCGCTGGAGCTGGGCCGGGCGGGCTTCAAGGTGGTGGTGCTGGAGAAGGGCGCGCACTACAAGCCCAAGGACTTCGTCCACGACGAGATCCTCAACAGCCGGCGCAACTTCTTCATGCCGCTGCCGTGGGAGGAGCCGCACCTGTGGCGCCAGGGCTCCAGCGGGCGCTACGAGCGCACGAACTCGGCGTGGACGGCCAACTGCGTGGGCGGTGGCACGGTCCACATGAGCGGGTACTTCTACCGGCTCAAGCCGGTGGACTTCCGCCTGCGCTCGACGCTGGGAGAGGTCAAGGGCGCCAACCTGGCGGACTGGCCCATCTCCTACGAGGAGTTCGCCCCCTTCTACGACAAGGCCGAGGCGGAGCTGGGCGTCTCGGGCGAGGCCCGGCCCCACCCCTTCGCCGAGCCCCGGAGCGGGCCGTACCCGCTGCCTCCGCTGGACGTGCACCCGATCGCCAAGGAGATCGATCGGGTGTGCGGGGAGATGAAGTGGAACTCGCTCACCACGGCGCGCGGCATCATCAGCAAGCCGTACCGGGGGCGCTCGGCGTGCTCGTACTGCGCGCTGTGCGGCAGCTATGGCTGCGAGATGGGCGCCAAGAGCGGCACCAACGCCAGCGTCATCCCGGCGGCGCTGGCCACCGGCAACGTGGAGCTGCGCCCGAAGTGCATGGCGCGCTCCATCGAGGTGGACAAGGAGGGCCGGGCCAGGAGCGTCGTCTACCTGGACGCGGACGGCGTGGAGCAGGAGCAGCCGGCGAAGGTGATCGTCGTGTCGTGCACGGCGGTGGAGAGCGCGCGGCTGCTGCTGAACTCCACCTCCTCGCGGTTTCCGAAGGGGCTGGCCAACGGCAGCGGGCTGGTGGGGCGCAACCTGATGTTCAGCTCCTTCGGCGAGTCGCGCGCGACGTTCCGGATCTCCAAGCAGAAGGCGTCGCGGCCGTGGCTGACGGCGCCGGATCCGTTCGTGAACCGGAGCATCCAGGACTTCTACCTGATGCCGGACGAGCGCTTCGGCTTCCGCAAGGGCGGGACGCTGGGCTTCATGTGGACGCACCCCAACCCGATCTTCGCGGCGGTGGGGCTCGCGGGCTCCGGCAAGGAGGGGGTGTTCGGCAAGGAGCTGAAGGACCGGATGCGGGCGTACCGGGACTCGCGCATCCTGCAGTTCGAGGTGTACGGCGAGTTCCTCGCGACGCCGGGCACCTACGTGACGGTGGAGCCGGGCGTGAAGGACAAGTACGGCATCCCGGTGGCGGCCATCACCATGGATCGACACCCCAAGGACTTCGCGGCCACGCGCTTCCTGGTGGAGCGCGGCGAGGAGGTGCTGGCGCGGCTGGATCCGGATGACATCGAGCGGGTGGGCGTCGCGGGCGAGACGACCATCCTGCAGCACGGCACGTGTCGCTTCGGCAAGGATCCGGCCACCTCGGTGCTGGACAAGGACTGCCGCGCCCACGAGGTGCCCAACCTGTATGTGGTGGACGGCAGCTTCATGCCGAGCGCGGGCAGCGTGCCCTCCACGCTGACCATCGCCGCCAACAGCTTCCGCGTGGCCTCCCAGCTCGTCCGCAAGCTGAAGAAGGGCTGATCGCCCAGCCCGCATGAGCGAACTGACGGAACAGGACCTCGTCCAGCTCGTCCGCCACTTCTACCCCGCCGGCTCCTTCGAGCCGGCGGACAGCTCCACCCAGGAAGCTCCGTCCTACACACGGACTCCTGAGCACCAGCGTTGGCTGGGCGCGTGGAAGCGAGCCATGGAGTGGCCGCGATGGGACTCGCTCCTACAGGAGCTGGACCTCACACTCGATGGCGTGGGAGACGTCACCCAGCCCTACATGGCCGCCTGCCGTCGCTGCTCCAAGTCCATCCGGCGGCCGCCTGAGAATGGGGCTCAGCCTCTCACTCGCATGGTGGCGGCCGTGAGTGTCCTGGCCCCGCTCTATGTCAGCTACTGCGTCACGCAGAGCGCCCCTCCGCGAGGAGGCTCCGCCGGCCAGAACCTCTCCTTCGAACCTCCTCAGGAAGTGGAGTCCCAGGCCAACACGCTTCGTCGAAGCATCGAGCGCGTTCTGGGCTACCGCCCCTTTCCCCTTCCGCTGAGCAATATCCGCGTCCCGGACGTCTTCGTTCCCCACCTGGGCGGCGAGCCCGCCACGCTGCTCACGGCCCTCTTCGATGCGCCGCTCGACAACCTGCCTTGAATGAGTGCTGCTGAGCCTGCTGCTGCCCGTCCTCTGGACGGGATGCAGCCATGGACGTCCCCCGCTCAACCCCGTCACCGGAGCATCGAGACCGTCCCCTTTGGTGTCGTGATCCCCACGCGCTGATCCATCTGGGCGGCGCTCCGTCCCCTCGCGTCTCGCCTGCTTGTGGATTTGTGCCGGGACTACAAGGGATTTCCCGAATTTTCCTCACAAATGAAGAGCCGCACAGCTCCCCCCTCCCCGCCAACTGCCTGAACTCACAGGCTTTCTCACATTTTCAGGAGGAAAATGTAGGCAATGAGCAACCACCATCCCCTGCTGTACGAGAACAAGGGCGGTGGTTGCATCTTTGCCCCCTCACAACCACCCCATAACTTTTCCGTCCTGGAGAATTCCCATGATCAACGGCGTCAAGTCCTCCGGTGGTTTCTCGGCTGCCTCCTTCCGTCCTGTCGGCAATGAGGCTCGGACGCCCGCGATCGGTCAGCAGGGCCAGGGTGGTCTCCAGGATATCCAGAGCGCGCTCCAGCAGATCAGCGAGAACCCCATCGTCAAGGCGCTGCTCGGTGAGAGCGGCTTCGACGGCGTGAAGGGCAAGGGCGGCCAGAAGGGCATCGGCAAGGCCGAGAAGTCCGAGAAGGCCGAGAAGAGCGGCAAGGCTCCCGAGTCGGCCGAGGAGGCCATCAAGCAGCTGGTGGACGGCCTGAAGAAGTTCGTCGAGACGCTCGAGAAGATGCTCGGCAAGAAGAACGAGACCCAGGCTGGCGCCGAGGGTGCCAAGGCTACGGGTGGCGCCGAGGGCGCCGGTGGCGCCGAGGGCGCGCAGCAGGCCGGTGGTGCCGAGGGTGCCGGTGGCGCCGAGGGCGCGCAGCAGGCCGGTGGCGCCGAGGGTGCGCAGCAGGCCGGTGGCGCCGAGGGTGCTCAGGAGGCCGGCGCCGCCGAGGGCGCTCAGGAGGCCAAGGATCCCCTCTCGCAGATCCTCGAGACCCTGAACAAGATCATCGAGCAGCTCCAGCAGCTCCTGACCTCGCTCGGCGGGCAGCAGCAGCAGCAGCCTGGCAACACGGGCATCGTTCCCCCGACCACCCGGGAGCAGGCGGACACCACGGCCGCCGTCTGAGCCTCGTCCCCACGCTGAAGCAACACGGCCCGCCAACCTCCAGGTTGGTGGGCCGTCGTGCTTCTGGAGCCTGCCGCGCGTTCAGCGGACCTCCATCTCCTGGAAAATGACTCCGTCCAGCTGCAGTCGCTGGACGGTCTCCACGAAGCGCTCAGTGGCGATGATGAGCAACGCCCACTCGGCGAGCCGAAACACGTCCAAGGCGCCGGGCAGCGACTCGATGGCGAGGATCGGGTGTTCCGGAAGCTTCAAGAAGTCGTTGCCGCAGGTCGGGCATGGAGGCTTGGGGGCCGCGGGTTTGCAGTCGGGGTGGAGTTGGCCATGGTGCTGGAGCTGTACCTCCAGCAGCTCGGGCGGGCGTTTGACGCGGAAGCGCACATTGATGGGACAGCCCTGGAGCCCACGAATGCCCGCTTCCTGCAGTCGCGCCAGCGCCTCGCGGCGAGCATGGAGCGCCCATGGGTATTGCATGAAGAGCTGACCGAAATGGCCCGAGCCCGAGCCTGCCAGCGGGCCGAAAGTCGCCCCCGGCTCAAGGACGGCATCTGGGGGTGCCAATGGGCGCACGAGCTCGCGCAGCCGAGCGAATTCTTCGCGCGGTACAGGCCAGGGGTCTGACAATTTCTTCAATTCCTGGGGCGGTAGACCTGACAGATCCACGCATGGGTGATCGAGGCCGATCAGGCCCCCCCCCGTGCGGCACGTCGGGCAGGGCTCTACACCGGGCAACCCCCATGGGTGGTCGGCATTCAGCTTCCCTGTGTAATGGGGCGAGGGGTCTTGCTGAAGGCCATAGAACTTCATGCGACCATGTCTCCTACCCAGGGTTCAGGGAGCGAGCAGTTGTGGGCCCGGTGGCGGAACCGGGGAGGAGTAGGAGCGGATGGGCCCTGCGATGTCGTAGCGGAGGGCCAGCTCAAAGGCTTTTCTCAGCAACTCCTCGCGTGGCACGAAGCCGAAGCCGTTGGCTTTGGCGTACTGCCGCCATGCCTCGTTCCACATGCCGCCTCGTGCCCCCCTGTGGATGCGGAGGTGGACATGCTCAGGGACGAGCATCGTCCACGCGTGGATGTTGATGCCATTGGCTTTGAACCATCGGGCGAGTATGGCCTCCTGTGGAAACAGGTGGTGCTTGATCAGCCTTCCTTCGAGCAGTGGAAAGGCGGGGAGAAAGCCGTCGCGGTAACGGAAGTGGACCGTCATCCGGGGCCGGGCGTCCTCGCGTAGACCGGCTCGCCTCCAGTTGCGATGGGGTCCAGGGGCCCGAAAGGGCGGGCGGAAACCACGTGCCAGTTCCACGTGACTGTCGAGAGATGCGTCCGCGACCGCCTCCGGATCCACATCCTCGCAACCGAAGATGCCGCATTCCCCGTCAACACACGCGAACACGACACAGTGATCGGCGCTGGGTTCCTCACATGTGGCGGGGTCAGCTCGCTGAGCAGCCTCCCACGCGCCCAAAGCGGGCGATGGAGCGGCGCATGCGGACAACAGCAGCGTCACGAAGGACAGTGGCACGAGAGCGCCTGGGAGGATGGGCTTGGCCATGATGCTTCAACTGGGTTGGTGGGCCGTCGTGCTTCTGGAGCCAGCCGCGCGCTCAGCTCCGGATGTAGCTGCGCTTGATGAGCTCCAGCTCCTCGGAGAGCTTCTTCATCTCCTCGCTCTCCTCGACGACCAGGCCCGTCGACCGGAGGATCGCCCCGAGCTGCATCTTGAAGACGTCCACGAGCATCGCGGACGCCCCGGCGGCCTCCGGCGGCAGCTGCCGGCCCAGGTCCGCCAGCGACTCCTTCAGGGCCTTGGTCACCCGCTTCACCTCCACCTCGAGCTGCTCGCGGGTGAGCTGGCCCGCCTGCACGGCGCGGTTCAGCTCCTGGAGCGTGGTGAGCAGGGTGTTCAGGTCCTGTGCCATGGGTCGATGCCTGGGAGAGAGAGTGCCTACCCCCTGAAGGCTACCGCGTTTCGGGCGCTCAGCGGTTGCGCAGCGGGTCCACCTCCACCTTCAGCACATAGCGCGCCTGCATGTCCGACTCGAACTCCACCAGGTGGTCCCCCACCCCGGTGAGCTCCGCCTCGCGGCTGAACTCTCCCAGCTTCTCCGCCGAGTCCAGCGCCGCGCGCCCGCTCACCGACTGGCGGATGCGCGCCCGGCACCCCTCCTCGTGGAACGTCACCACCGTCTCCTCGCCCGCCGCCACCACCTCCTCGAGGAAGAAGCGCACGCGCACCGTGGAGGCCTCCTTCAGCTGGACGATGAACTGCCCTCTGCCCGGCAGCCGCCCCTCCGCGTAGCTCTCCAGCCCCAGGATGCAGCCTGCCACCCGGCTGCACACCGGCCACTCCGCGTCGCACACGTCCTTCGCGCGTCCGCCGATGAAGTCCGAGCGCCCACTCCCGCATCCCGCACCGAGCGCCAGCGCCAACGCTGACAGGACGATCACTTGGGTGCTTCTCGCGAACACTGTTACAAACCCAACCATCTTCTGACCCCCACACCGAGGAGTAAACGATGCGCCTGCGTCACTTGTGGTTCCCCATCATCCTCCTGACCCTGGCTGGATGTGGAGAGGATGATGAGGTGAAGCTGGAGAAGGGCCCCTTCCTCTTCCTGGATCGCCAGTCCATGGGCTTCGACCAGGAGTTCGGCAGCGGCACGTACGTGGGTGCCTCCACATTCAACGCGCTCTACATCGAGAACCGCGGGGACGAGCCGCTGGAGATCACCGCGATCACCAAGAGCGCCCCGGCGGAGTTCATCCTGCAGGTGCCCTCGGAGTTCACCGAGGGCCAGAAGCTCACCCTCCAGAGCCGCGCGCACACCTCCATCCAGGTGCAGTTCAAGCCCAGCCGGGTGCAGACGTACGACGGCAAGTTCACCATCCAGTCCAACGCCAGGAACGCGCCCCAGCAGGACATCCTGCTGTCCGGCAAGGGCGTGGCGCCTCCCAACCCGTAGGCCGCACGGCCCCGGAAGAGAGGGCGGGCCCCTCCCGACCCGCCCTCTCCCCGGTCACGGCTGAAGGGTGAAGCGGCAGCCCGGCGTCCAGGCCGTGCCGCCATCGGCCAGCGTGCCGCCATCCGGCTGCGGCGCGGGGCACATGCGAGTCCCACCGTCCACCGCGTAGCTCTGCGGGTAGTCCGTGTGGGCGGCGCGGACCGTGTAGTTCACGCGCTCGTAGGAGTCGCGCTCGGCGGCGGTGACGTCCACGCGCACGGTGCCGCCCTTGATGAAGCGCGGCTCCAGGCAGGAGCAGGCGTAGGGCAGCACGGTGAAGGTGGTGGCGCCCCCGGACACCTGCCGCGAGTAGAGCGGCTGCAGCCCGCTGAGGCCTCCGCTGGGCGAGTGCCACGCGCGCAGCGAGTCCGGCCGGTAGGCCAGCGTCAGCGGCGCGCCCCGGCTGCCCGTGCTCACCGGCGTGCAGCCGCCGCCATCCAGCCGGTTCCCATCACAGAAGGTGAGGTCCAACGCCAGCCCGTGCGGCAGGCCGCCATCCGGCAGGTTCTGCACCGTCCACTGCAGCTCCCAGGTGCGATCCAGGGGCTCGCCGCGGTTGGGCAGGTTGAGGGTGACGCTGTCCACGTCGGACGGGATGGCGTCATAGTCCATGGGCCCGCGCACGCCTCGGCCCCTGACGCGATCATCGGCCTGCAGGCGGCCGAAGCCGTAGTTGAGCTGGCCGCTCAGCACGACGGCCGAGGCGGGCGGCGCCGGGAAGGTGCTGCTCGAGGAGTCATCCGCGAGCTGCACCGGGCTGCCCGGCTGGGAGTCCGGGTCATCCTCCCAGCTCACCACCAGCGAGTAGTCCCGGTCGTCCGCCCAGTTGGTGCCGTCGTCCTGGACGAGGAAGTAGTAGCGCACCGTCGTGCCGTGGGGCGGCACGGGGATGGCGCCCTCGAAGTTGCGCAGGTTGGGGAAGCGCTGGGGCTCCTCCTCGCGCGCGGAGTAGAGGCACAGCGGCTCGGGCTGGGAGTTGTTGCAGTACGCGTCCACCAGCGGCTGCGCGGTGGGCACCTCCGAGTAGCCCTTGGGGCAGGCCGTCACGTCCGTCCTACAGGCCACGCGCCGGTCCGGCGGCGTCGCGCCCTTGGTCACCTGCTGGAAGACGCGCACCTGGCGGTCCACCAGGCCGGGCAGCGGCGGGAAGCGAGCGCCCCGGGTGCCCTGCCGCAGCTCGAAGTGCAGCAGCGAGGGCTGTCCGTAGTTGGGCACGTCCACGGCGTACCAGTCCGCATCCGGCACGTAGCCCAGCCGGCCATCGAGCGAGAGGACGCCGGGCGGCGCGGTGCCGAACATCTGCACGTGCGCGTTGGCCAGTGAGTCGTTGTCCCCGTTCTGATCCTTCGGGTCCTCCTCGTCCATCACCCGCACCTCGAGGGTGTAGCGCAGGCGCAGGTCCCCCTCGACGGGGGTATTGGTGTTCGCGGGCTTGTAGCCGAGGATCTCCACCTTCCAGGTGCCCGAGTCCTTCACCTTGCGCGCGGTGGCCAGATCCGTGGCGATGCTGGAGTTGGCCACCTGCCCCTCCACCTCGCGCGTGCCGTTCGGGCGCACCAGCCGGTAGGAGAGCCGGTAGGGCGGGGGCGGCCGGAGCTCCTCCGCGAACAGCCGCAGGTACGCCACCTTGCCCGCGGGCACGGTGAAGCTGAACAGGTCCACGTCATCCGTGGTGGCCAGGTAGCCGCTGCCGTTGGCCACCTGGATGCCGCCCTGCGGCTGCAGCGTCAGCGCCGTGGGCTGGGTGTCGTTGGGCTCGTTGACGTCCGGGTTGTCCACCACCTCCACCTTCAAGAAGTAGGGCGAGCGCGCGTCGAACTGGGGCCGGTTGGGGATGGTGGGCTTGTCCTCCAGCAGCAGCAGCAGCCGCGCGTTGGGCTCGGTGAAGGGGAGGATGATCTCCACCGGCTTGGGCGCGGCCTGGGCGTGGGCATCCACCTCGAGCGCCAGCGACTGCTGGTTGCCATCGGCCCGCAGCAGGTTCACCGAGAGGTTCACCGCCGTGCTCGTGGCCAGGTAGCCCGCGGAGATGCGCAGCAGCGTGCGCGCGTTGGTGGTGGCGGGCATCTGCACGCTGTACCAGTCCTTGTCGTTGGGCTCGGAGATGTAGCGCTCGATCTGCTGGCCGAACACCAGCTGGCAGTCGGGCTGCGAGAGCGCCTCCTCGGGGGTGTTGCACAGGTCCGCTGGGAGCTCGGAGCCCCCATCCGGATCGGTGGGGCCGTCGTCACCGGGACAGGCGGCGAGGAGCAGCAGGGACGCGAGCGGCAGCAGGCGGGCGAGTCTGGACATGGTGAGGAGCTCGAGTGCCCCGGACAGGCCGGGGCCATGAGGGTTCCAGCTTCCGGAGAGCCTCAGGGCGTCTGAGGCTGGTCCGGGCGGCCAGGACAGGTGGAGAGGAAGTCCTCCGGGTTCACGCGGATGAGCCCGTCCACGGGGGACTTGATGCCGCCCACGGGGTAGCGCGCGGCGTCGTAGCGGAAGAAGCGGGTGATGGTACGAGCCGTCGGATCGTCCGCGGGGATCATCGCCACCGAGAGCCAGAGCGAGTTGTACCCCGCCCCGCGCACCACGGGCACGCCGCCGTCCGGCAGCGGAATCACGCCCGCGTCCACGCCGCCGTCGGCGAACTCGAGCCGCGTCGGCGCCAGCAGCACGTTGTCCACGCGGAAGTCGTAGCACTGGCGCCCGTTCTCGTCCGGCGGCCCGATGGCCTCCATGGAGTAGCGGTAGCCGTCCACGGACAGGTGCGCGGTGTCCACGTCCACCGGGTTGGTGTGCAGGCGCAGCTCGGCGCGGCTGGACAGCCCGTCGTTGTCCGGATCCTGCTCCAAATCATTGCTGGAGCCCTGGGTGCCGCCGCGCCACTCCACGCCGTCCGGCACGCCGTCCCGGTCGCTGTCCACCAGGTTGGCGTTGGTGCCGATGAACTGCTCGTCGCAGTCCAAGAGCCCGTCGCAGTCGTTGTCCACGGAGCGCAGCGGCGGCGGGCAGCCCGGATCCAGGCCTCCGCCGTCCGGCAGCTGCACCTGCGTGGGGTTGAAGTCCACGCCCTGGCGGCTGAAGCGCACCTCCACGCCGTCGCTGAAGCCGTCTCCGTCCGTGTCCACCAGGTTGGGGTTGGTCCCCTCCTCCGCCTCCTCCTCATCCGTCAGGCTGTCGCCGTCCGTGTCCGCCGCGTCCTCCGGGCTCCCCATGGGCGCGTTGAAGTTGGAGGCGATCAGCTCCTTGACGATGAAGGCGCGGCGCACCTGGCCGAAGTTGAAGTCCAGGAAGTTGATGGGCTCGTTGTTGCGGAAGTCGCGGAAGTTGCCGCCGCCCCGCTGCGCCATCTGCTCCAGGCGGTCCGCGTCCTGGTTGATGATGAGCAGCGGGCAGCCGCCGTCTCCCGACAAGTCACACACCGAGCTGACCGGCTGCGCCGGGTTGAACACGTGCACCGTGTTGACGCGCACGTCCTCCACCAGGTCCCTCAGCTGGCGGATGCGCACCACCGCGTCGCCCTGGAGCAGCTCGTCGTCCTGGTTGTTGGTGGGGTGGCCGTCCGACAGGAAGATGACGTTGTAGCGCGCCTGCGCCAGCGCCTGCGCCCCGCCCGGCTCCGCGCGGCTCCGGGCGATGTCCGCGTTGATGAGCGAGTAGATGTCCGCCAGCGGCTTGACGAAGTCCGTCGAGTCCCGGTTGGGCGAGGTGTCGGGGTTGATGAAGTTGAGCAGCGTGCGCGTCATCAGCTGCTTCTGGGTGTCCGTGAGGCTGGACACCTGCGCGAAGCCGTCCATCCCGTTGGCGTCCTTGGTGAGGAACGCCGTGGTGCTGCCCGCGAAGAGCACCACCGCGACGAAGACCTCCGGGTCCGTGGGCAGGTTGTCCAGCAGCTCGATGAGCGCGAGCGCCCGCTGGCCGTCCGGATCCGTCACCTTCATGGACTGGCTGGCGTCCATGGCGACGACGATCTTGATGGGGCGCAGCACCTCGTTGGTGCCCAGCGTGCAGAAGCTCCCCTGGAAGGAGACGGCACGGTCCACCGGGACCTGCTGATCGCGCCGCTCGTCATAGAGATAGGCATCCGAGCAGGCGGCGACGATCGCCACCACCGACACCACCAACGCCGCTACGAGGCCGGCCCTGCGATTCACGGCGTTGCCCCCGGCGCGTCACCCACGCAGCGCTGCAGGTACTCGTTCATCTCGTTGAGGTCCGCGGGCCGGCGGAAGTTGCCGTCCTCCAGCGTCAGGTCCGGCCCCAGCGGCACGCGCAGGCCCGGCGGAGCGTACTGCGCCCATGCGCACGCGGTGCGCCACACGCCATAGTCGGTGGCCACGCCGCTCTCGGGCGCCTCGGCGAACCACAGCTTGAACAGGTTGTAGCCTTGCTGCACGCCCGAGCGGTTGGGCGGCGTCACCATCTGCAGGTTGGACACGCTGAAGTCATAGCAGGTGCTGCCGTTGTCCCGCTTCTCGGCCACCGTCACCGAGTACTGGTAGCCATACCGCTCGTGGAAGTCCTTGTCCCTGCGTGTGGGGTCGCTGCCCGCGCGCAGCTCCTCGTCGTCGCGCAGCCCGTCGCCGTCCGTGTCGATGCCCGACGCGTTCGGCTCGCGCGGATCCAGCCCGTAGCGGGCCTCGAGCGCGTCCGGCACGCCGTCACCGTCGCTGTCGACGATGCCCGCGCGCGTCTGCAGGTAGCTCTCGGCGAACTGGGACAGGCCGTCGCCGTCCGTGTCGCGGCACACGCAGCCCTGCGACAGCGGCGAGGCGGGATCGCACCCGCGCGCGTCCAGGTCATTGGAGGGCTCGAAGCCCTGGTCCTTGCGGCGCGCCTCGAAGCCGTCGTCCAGGCAGTCCCCGTCGCTGTCCATGTCGTAGGCGCCCGTCTTCAGCTCGAAGGAGTTGTCCACCGAGTCCGGCATCCCGTCGCCGTCGGTGTCCACCTCGCGGCCGGTCGCCCCCGGCACGGAGCTGAGCGCCTGCACCGTCAGCGTCTTGATGACGTTGCGCGAGGCGAAGGACGAGTAGTCCAGCGCGCCCAGGCCCATGTTGTTGATCTCGGCCGTGTCGTTGAACTCCTGGTACACGCCGTTGCCTATCTCCGCGAAGCGCTGCAGCAGCCACGAGGCGATCTGCTTGGCCGCCTGCGGGTACTCGCCGGGCGGGACGCCGGGATAGGTGCCGTACAGGTCCTGGCAGATGGGGCCGCAGCGGCGCACCGCCTCCTGGTTGAAGAGCAGCACGGAGTGCATGCGGATGTCGCCCACGTTGTGCTGCTCCTTCAGCTCCATCAGCCGGCGCACGTAGCTGAAGAGCTGGTAGTTCTGGTTGCGGTCCGTGCCGGGCTCGAAGCCCTCGATGTTGTCGGGCGAGTCGGGATCCAGCAGGTTGCAGAACTCCACCGCGCTGGAGGAGTCCGCCCACGTCAGGTCCGGGTTGCTCGGGTCCGCGTAGGTGGTGAGGTTGTCGTTGGCCGAGCAGCGCGGGTACGGGGTGCCGTCGGTGAGGAACACCACCACGTAGCGGGTGCGCGGCAGCACCTCGGGGTTGCTCGCGGACAGCGCGGTGATGTCGCTGGCGATCAGGCTGTACGCGTAGGAGATGGCGCCCTGGTAGTCGGTGCCCTTGCCCAGCTGGCTCTGCAGGCCACCGATATAGGTGTCCAGCGAGCTGTCCGGCCGGGCGAAGCGGTTGCCGGTGGCGGCCGGAGGCCACACGTTCTTCACGTTGGTCTCGAAGGGCACCACGGACATCTGCACGTTGGGCTGCTGGCGGAACTGGGCCACCAGCCTGCGCAGCGCGCGCACGCGCGCCGGCTCGGTGACGCCGGGGGGCACCACCACCGCCACCTGCTGGCAGAAGCCGGAGCCCTCCTGCGAGCCGGGCGGATCCGACACGCACATGCTGCCGGACTGGTCGATGACGAGCACCACCTTCACCGGGAACCCCGCGGGGTTCGCCGGGGCGGTGCACACCCGCCCCTTGAGGGTGAGCCGATCATCCTGGAGCGTCTGCTCCACGGAGAGCGGCTCCACCAGGGAGTCGGTACAGGCCGCCAGTGAAGCGGCCAGGAGGCCCGCTGCCATCAGCATCCGGGGGTTCAGGTGCATGGAAACGAGCCTCCTGCGAAGCATGTAAGGGGTGAGACTCTACTGCGCGCGACGACGGCGGAGCAGCAGGCTGAGGAGCGCGGCACCCAGCGCCACGCCGCCCGCCGGGCCCGGCAGCGCGGAGCAGTTGCTGGCGTTCTCGCCCACCGCCAGCTTGAGGCTGGAGACGGACTCACGCTGCTCCGGGTACGCACGGTCCGCGAAGGCCAGCTTCGCCTGCACCTGCAGCTCGTAGTCGCCATCCGCGTCCGCGGTGAAGCTGGGGACGTTGCCGTCCACATACGCGTACTCCCAGTGACGGCTGTTCGTCACGGCGCCCTTGGGGTTCTCCACCACGGCCTTGGAGCCAGAGGGGCGCTTCGTCACCGTCCAAGTGTACTCGATGGCGGCGCCGTTGCGGTTGGCGAACAGCGGCGGGCGCACCTGCTGGCCCTTCTTCAGGCTCAGCGAGCCACCACCCGACACGGTGAAGGGGCTCTTCGGATCCAGGCAGTCGCTGGGGTTGTTCTGGTCCACCACCACGCAGTACTTCGCGTCGCACGAGTCGCCCACGCCGTCACCGTCGTCGTCCACCTGGTCGCGGTTGGCCACGGCCGGGCAGTTGTCCAGCGGCTTGCCGCTCGGGTCCACGTTCAGCACGCCGTCATCGTCGATGTCCGGATCGCACACGTCGCCCAGGTTGTCGCCGTCCTTGTCCGCCTGGTTCGGGTTGGCCTGCTCCGGGCAGTTGTCGCCGTTGTCGGAGACGTTGTCGCCGTCCTTGTCCACGCGGCACTGGGCGGCGTTGGTGGGCATGGACTGATCCGGGTTGGAGATGCGCGGGCAGTTGTCCTCGCCGTCCGGGCGCCCGTCGTTGTCATCGTCCGAGTCGCACACGTCACCCTGGGCATCGTTGTCCAGGTTGCTCTGGTCCTTGTTGGGCACCAGGGGGCAGTTGTCCACCGTGTTGGGCACGGTGTCGTTGTCCGCGTCGGCGTCGCAGTCATTGCCCTGGCCGTCGCCGTCGGCGTCCTGCTGCTGGTAGTTGGCGATGCCCGAGCAGTTGTCGCAGACGTCGCCCACGCCGTCGCCGTCGCTCTCCGTCTGCTCGCGGTTGGAGGCAAACGGGCAGTTGTCGCGGTCATCCGCCTTGCCGTCGCCGTCCGCGTCGTCCGTGTACGACAGCGTCACGCCGTCATCCGTGTACGCCACCCACACCGAGCAGCCACAACCGCAACCGCAGCCACCGCCCTCCTCCTTGGGCCGGCCGCAGCTGCTGCCGAGGCACTCCGGGTTGACGCCATCCTGGGACTGCGCCTGGGCAGGCACCGAGGAGAGGAAGAAGAGGGCCCCGAGGGCCACGACTTGGGGGAGACGGGCACGTGTCATGACAACTCCTTTCGCGGCTGGTGCACTAGCAAGACCCGATCCGCTCACTGGCCGACGCTTGCTGTCAGGAAATTCAGGGATTTGCACAGAAGGGCCCCGGGAGGGGCTGCTGGGTGTGGGGGGCAGCCCCCAGTCGGATCGAGGGGTCCACCCCCCACTCGAGGAGGGGCTCAGGTGCCGAGGATGAAGAGGTCCGGGTTGAAGCTGCGCGGGCCCGCGGGGTTCTTCCCGCTGGTGTCGAAGTAGCGCAGCTTGTCGTCCACGTAGAGCGAGCCGACGCCCGCGCCGCGCGGATCATTGTCCCGGCCCACCTGCAGGTAGAAGTAGATGTCGTTCTGGCCGGCGGGGATCGTCACCCCTGGGAAGAGCGGGTGGGGGCGATCCAGCGTCTGGACGACGGAGATGTTCTCCGCGCGCACCTTGTAGCAGGCCCGCCCATCCGGCGTGGGCGTGGACAGCTCGAGCGAGTAGCCGTAGCCGCGCTCGGCCTGGAAGGCCAGGTCGGCGCTGAGCGGATCACCCCGGACGATGGCCTCGTCGATGTTGGGCACGCCGTCGCGGTCGGTGTCGAGGAGATCCTCGGGGACGAGCGGGTTGGTGCGCCCCAGGGCCTCCACCATGTCGGGCAGGCCGTCGGCGTCGGTGTCGCCCATGCAGGGGTCGGTGCCGAGCACGCGCTCCTCGCAGGTGTTGAGCCGGTCGCCGTCGTCATCCAGCGAGACGTTGCAGCCGTTGATGACGTTGAGGGCCAGGGGATCCAGGCCCATGCGCAGCTCGATGCCGTCCATGAGGCCGTCGCCGTCGGTGTCCGCCTGGCGGGGGTCCAGGCTCAGGTCCGCCTCGTCCCTGTCGGCCAGGCCATCCCCGTCGCTGTCGGCGAGCAGCTCGCCGTCGCGCACCTGGACGTTGCGGTTGAAGGCGAGGAAGCGCTTGAGGACGAGCGACGTCTGGAGCGAGGAGTAGTTGAGGTTGGAGAGGGCATCGCGCAGGCCCTCGGGGTCGGTCTCGATGGCCTCGGTGCCGCCGGCGTTGGCGATGGCGGCCACCTGGTTCCGGGTGTTGGTGTCCGGCACGGAGCGCACGTAGATGGGCTGGACGACGACTTCACCCGCGCCGAACTGCTGGACCAGGTTCTTGAGCTCGCCGGTGACGGCCGTCAGCTCGCACTCGCTGCACGCCTGGGAGCCGGAGACGGGGGTGAGGGCGGAGCAGCGCGCGTCGATGCCCACATTGAAGGCGGGGTTGTCGCAGCTGAGGTCGGCGTTGGTGACGACGAGGACGACCATGTAACGGGTGCGGCCGACGGCGCCGCGGCAGGACGTCTGCATGTCGCCGGAGAGGATGCTCTTGGAGAGGCGCAGGGCGGAGCGGATGCTCATGGGCCCCGTCTCCTGATAGCTGGCGTAGCGGGCCAGGGCGGACTGGAAGGTGGAGGCGTCCGCGAAGCTGCCCTGCAGGCCGGTGGCCACGGTGTGGTAGGCCACGAGGGAGAACGAGATGAAGGGGCCGGAGAAGCGGCTGCTGAGGGTGCCGAGCGCGTCGGTGGAGTAGCCCACCAGCTCGGAGGGAACGCCCTGCCCGCCGGCGAGGGCGAAGACGACCTTCACGGGGAAGGCATCTCCGCCGGCCAGGGGGATGCATACCTCGCCCGTGTAGTCCGCGCGGTCCTTGCCGCTGGGCCCGCGGCCATCGAGCGCATAGAGGCCCGCGTCGGTGCAGGAGAGCAGCAGCAGGGGGACCAGGATCCAGATCAGCTTCGAGGAGGAGCGCATCAGCCCCCCATTGTAGAGCGCAGGGGCCGGGAGGGTTTCAAGCGATCCGACCGGAAGTGCAGCCGGATCCGCCCCGGGGTCTCGCCTTGGAGGAATCTTCCACCGGGCGCGGTCCATCCCCTGCCGGTTAATGTGCGTCGCCCATGGAGACCTCTCATCCCCAGCCTCTGATGATCCTCGTCGCCGGCCCCTACCGCTCGGGTACGAACGACGAGCCCGCGAAGATGGCGGCCAACGTCACCGCGATGACGGAGGTGGCGCTGCGGCTGTACCGCGCCGGGCACCTGCCGGTGGTGGGAGAGTGGTTCGCCCTGCCCCTGGTCGAGGCGGCGGGCTCCACGAAGGTCGGCGACGCGGTCTTCAACGAGCTCTTCCACCCCATCGCGCACCGCATCCTGGAGCGCTGTGATGCCTGCCTGCGAATGGGCGGAGCCTCGCAAGGAGCGGACGAGATGGTGCGGACGGCCCAGGCCCAGGGCAAGCAGGTGTTCTACCGGCTGGAGGACGTGCCGGGTTGCGGCTGAGCCCTGGACGGGACAGGTGGCCTACTTCACCCACTCGATCCAGTGCTTGCGGCCCTTGATGCGGCCGGCCTGGAGCGCCTTGAGCGCCACGCGCACCACGCGCTTGGAGACGGCGACGTAGGCCTGGCGGTCCTGGATCTCGATCTTGCCGACGTCCGAGGCGTTCAGTCCGCCAGCCTCGCCCGTCAGGGCGCCGAGGATGTCACCCGGCCGCATCTTGTCCTTGCGGCCGGCGGAGATGAGGAGCGTCTCCCAGGGCGACTCGAGCGGCATCCGGCCCGCCGCATCCATCGGAGGGAGCGCCTCCACGCTGCCGGGCTCCAGCTTCACGCCGGTGGCCTGCACGATGTCCTCGACCTTGCGCTCGTCTCGCGGGGTGACGAGGGAGATGGCCAGGCCCGTCCTCCCGGCGCGCCCCGTGCGGCCGATGCGGTGCACGTAGGGCTCGGGCTGGAACGGCATGTCGTAGTTGATGACCGCATCCAGGGCCTCGACGTCGATGCCGCGCCCCGCCACGTCGGTGGCGACGAGGACCCGGATGCTCTGATTGCGGAACCTGGCCATGACGCGGTCGCGCTCGCTCTGCTCCAGGTCTCCCTGGAGGCCCGCCGCGCTCACGCCCGCCTCGCCGAGCGCCTGCGTCAGCTCGACGACGGTCGCCTTCTGGTTGCAGAACACGATGGCGGAGCCCGGCTGGTACTGCCGCAGGATGCGCAGCAGGAGCGACGTCTTCTGCTCGGGCTCGCACGGGTAGCGCAGCTGCTGGATGTCGGGCGGCGCCTCGGCCTCGACGACCGTCACGCGCGTGGGATTCTTCTGGAACGCCCGGCTCATCTCCTCGATGGTTGGAGGGAACGTGGCCGAGAAGAGCACCGTCTGACGCGAGGGAGGCGTGGCCCCGAGGATGCGCTCCATGTCCTCCCGGAAGCCCATGTCGAGCATGCGGTCGGCCTCATCCAGCACCACGGTGGCGAGCTGACCTGTCTCGAGCACCTCCCTGTCGAGGAGGTCCATGACGCGGCCCGGAGTTCCGACGGCGATGTGGGCGCCCTTCTCGAGCGCGTTCACCTGGGGCCGGATGGGCTGGCCTCCCGCGAGCACGAGCACCTGGAGTCCGGGCAGTCTCCGGCCGAGGCGGCGGATCTCTCCGGCCACCTGGGCGCACAGCTCGCGGGTCGGGCACAGCACGAGCGCCTGGACGCGCCGCCGAGCGAGCTGGATCTTCTGGAGGATGGGCAGCGCGAAGGCGGCGGTCTTCCCGCTGCCTGTCTGCGCCTGACCGATGAGGTCTCGCCCCTGCAGGAGCACCGGGATGCTCTGGGCCTGGATGGGCGTGACAGTCTGGAACTCCAGTTCCTGGAGGACCTGGAGCAGCGGCGGAGAGAGCGGAAGCGAGGCGAAGTCCATCGGGGTCTCGGGGCCCCTTGTAACAGCTCGGACGACTTGATGCGGCGGGAGTGGCTGGGGATGCTGGCGGGTACGGTCTACCCGACAGTCCGGGGCCAGAGGGTCACCATGAAGATGTCTTGCGTCCTGATGCTGTTCGTCCTGGGGGGCAGCGCCCTCGCCGCGGAGCCGCCGCGGTTGCAGGCGTTGACGGCCACCTCGGGCACCGGCGTGGAGCTGCTGCTCGACGGGGACCCGGCCACGTTCTGGCGACCCGCGGGAGATCCTGGGGATGAGGGCGTGTTCCTGTGGCTGGACAAGCCGGCGGCCCTGGAGGGCATCGCGCTGCACCCCTGCCCCGGCTCGCCCGAGCTCCGGATCGATGTCTACCTGGATGGCCAGGCCCACACCTTCTATGACACGAAGTTCGCGGCGGCGAAGGAGACGGTGTTCAAGTTCCCGAAGAACAAGGGCCAGCAGCTCTTCGTAAAGCTGGTGCCGCCCACGCCGGCAGAGGCCTGCCTGAGCGAGCTCCGGCTCATCATGGACGGAAGGCCGCTGGCTCTGAAGCCGCCGCGCAGCGTCCCGGGACGAGTCCAGGCCACCTCCGTGCTGGAGCCCGCGGACTCCTACCACCCTGGCCTGCTCTTCGACGGACGGCCCGAGTACGGCTGGGCGGAGGGCGCCTCGGGCCCCGGAGCCGGGCAGTCACTCACGCTCACGCTGGAGGAGCCCATCGAGCTGGTGGCGCTCGAGCTGTGGAACGGCTACCAGCGCACGGAGGACCACTTCCGGAAGAACGCGCGGGCGAGCCAACTCTCCCTCTCCGTGGATGGCGGGGCGCCCATCCCGCTGAAGGTGAAGGACGCGCAGGGCGCGCAGCTGCTCGAGCTGCCCAGGCCCGTGAAGGGCCGCACACTGGTGCTGAAGGTGGACAAGGCCGTCGCGGGCAAGAAGTACGCGGATCTCGTCCTCAGCGAGCTGTACCTCGTGGACGCGCAGGGGCCGGTGACGGTGCGCACGCCCGACGTGGAGGAGCGGCGCAAGGCGTTCCTGGCGCAGCTTGCGGGCACCAGCCTCGAGAAGCTCGTGGACCGGAGCTGGCACAAGCGCTGCCCGGATGAGTCCTATGTCATCCGCACGCTCAAGCCCCGCAGCGACCACACCTTCTACCTCCTGGACGTCGTGGGCGAGACGGGAGGCGAGCGGCACGAGTACGACCTGATCCTCGAGGGCTCGTGGGCGGTGAAGAAGGCGGACAAGCCCTGGAGCACCCTCGAGCTGATCGGGAAGCAGCGGCTCGTGGACACGAAGCTGGTGGGAGAGCCCGGAGACCTGAGCCCGGAGGAGACGGAGTCCCTCGGTGCCGGGGGAGGCAAGCTGGAGGTGGCCCGGGTGGCGGACCTGGACGAGAAGGCGTTCCAGGCGCTCATCGCCGAGTGGACCCGGGGCCCACACAAGCTCGTGGTGAACTGCGTGGGCAAGCCGGGCCACACCTACAAGGAGCTCGTTGCCGCGGACGCCATCCTGGTCCGAGGCAAGCCCATGACCGAGCTGCTCGCGCGTTAACGCCCCGCCGGGAAGTTGGGTAAGGGAGAGGGAAGCGAAGCCAGGCGCCAAAGAAGACCTGAGCCAACAGGCAGGCCGATGGGCTCGTGGACAGGAGGGGGCCGTCGCCTCGAACGTGAGGCGCCCACATGAGCGCTGGCGAGCACCCACTCCCAATGCGTCGCCGGGCTCAGCTACGCAGGCTCCTCCGTGTCCCCGGGCAGAGGGGCCTGGCGTTCGCTGGGGACAGGCTGCCTTTCCCCGGCAGTTGAAGCTTCCAGGGACGAGGGAGGTGGGCCTGCCCCGTCTGCTGCCGGTACGCCCACGGAGGAAGGAGGCGCCCAGGCGAGAAACAGCGTGGGCGGAGGACAGGGCCTGCCAGGAACAACCCCAGTGGAGAAGCGAGGGGCGCAAGGGGCCGCAATGGATTCGGAGCCGCAGGAATCCTCCTGCCACTCGCCAGCGGGGAACGGAGCGGGTGGGGCCGAGGGTGCGTTCCGGCTCGAAGTGGCACACGCGAGGGTGTCCCCCTCCTCGTGGACCGGGGGCCTCCCTGTCGGCTCGACTTGTTGCGAACTGGTATGACAAGCATACCAGCTGCTGGCGTTCTCGCCCGACTCGGGCACCTCCCCGGCAGGCGGTGGGGGCTCGGGCGCGGCGTGTGCGTCGCGCATCGGGGCAAGGCGGTCGAGCAGCGGCTCATCGGCCGCCTTCAGCAGCGCCGGCAGCTGTTGGCGCAGGGCCAGGGCGTCACGGTCGGCCAGGGAGTTGAACACGCACTGGGCCCAGTGCTGGAGGGCCTCGGGTTGCAGCGCGGGGAGCAGCGCGTCGGCCAGCCCTCGGAAGGCCTTCTCCAACGACATCAGAAGCAGCAGGTGGCCTGGACGGTCCGCTGCTTGGGCCGCCAGCCGCAGCAGGTCGAACTCTCGCTCCACCCACCGGCTGCGCTTCTCCTGCCAGCGGGCCTCATCTCTCAACGCGAAGCTGGCATTGAGCAGCTGCTCCACGTCTTGCTGGCTGGCGTGCTCGCAGCAGGCGGCCAGTAGCACCACCGTCACCTCCCGCTTGAGGGCGAAGTACCCCTCGAGCAGCGGCCGGCGGTCCATGTCTTGGCGGCCCTCGAGCAGCAGCAGCTTCAGGCTCTCCAGCGACAGCGCTTCACCGAGTGGCACCGTGCGGCTCTGTCGCCCGGGGTGTTGACGGATGAGTCCTCTGGCGGCCAGCCCCTGGAGGGCTCCTCGGATGGTGGTGCGCGACACTCCATAGCGCTGGGCCATCTGCCGCTCGGAAGGCAGCCTGCCCTTGGGCCACTGCTCCAGGGCAATTGTTTGCTCCAACTGCTCCGCCACTCTCGACACCAGCCCCTTGTGTTCCATCCCCGCCACCCTCCTCGTTGCAAGCCGCTTCCATCCAAGCAGAGGCCTCTGACAACGCGTACGGCAGTCCGAGGGAGGGGCTGCGTTCATCTCCGGCAGCAGCACCGATCTAGCGGAGCGCCGGACAAACCTGTCCTACAAGCAGACAGGTTCCGCACGAGTGCGCCGGCCGGGTCGACTCAAGAGGTACGCCAGAAGAAGGCCAGCGTCATGGTCGCGGTGAGCAGGATGACACCGCCACGGAGCAGCCGGGGCTCGAGGTGGCGAGCCTGGCGCGCGCCCACGTAACCGCCAACCACCGCGGCGATCAGCATGACGAGGGTCTCCTTCCACCAGACCTGGCCAGCGGAGATGAAGCAGAGCACCGCAGCCGCATTGGTCGCGGCGACGAGCAGGGTCTTGGGCGGGTTCATCGCCTTGACGTCGACGGTGCTCAGCAGGCTCCAGGTCGCCATCATCCTGATGCCGACGGCGCCCCCGAAGTAGCCGCCATAGACCGCGAGCAGCCCCTGCGCGAGGAGAAGCGCCACCGGCTCGATGCGCAGGAGGCGACGCAGCGCCAGCCCTGCCCGGTGCCCGAAGGCGAAGGCGAGCGTCGCCACGAGCAACAACCACGGGAGGATCTCATCGAGCACCGCCGAAGGCGTGACGAGCAGCAGCACCGCGCCCGCGGCGCCCCCTGCCAGGCTCACCGGCAACAAGGTCCGAAGCGAGACCGTGCCGATGCCGACGAGGTCGCGGCGAAAGGCCCAGGTGCTGGCGAGGCTCGCGGGGAAGAGAGCGACGGTGCTGGATGCATTCGCCGCCACCGAAGGCAGGCCGGCGAGGAGCAGGGCAGGAAGCGTGAGGAAGGAGCCACCGCCAGCGACCGCATTCATCGCGCCCGCGAGGAATCCAGCTCCGGCCAGCACCCATATCGACCGAGTCATCCCGCGAGCTTGCCCCCCGGGGGTACAGGGTCACAATCTGGAAGACACGGAGGCAGCCTTCGGCCCGAGCGAAGGCTGGCGCCACCCTGTGGAGGATGCACCCGGGATACAGCGCGGTGCGGGCCTCCGGGACCTCTCCCTCAGCAAGGCGAAGAGCCCAGCACGCTCGAGCCGATGGGCGACGACGTACGACTGATAGAGCTCTTCGGTCCGCGACATGGCGGGCCCCGAGCCTACAGCGTCAGGAGGAACGCGAGCAGGTCATCCCGCTCCTCGGGCGTCAGGGCCTGGGCGTTTCCGTGCTGAGGCCCGGCGCTCTCGAGCACCGCCCTCAGCGGGAAGCGCGTGCCCACGACGAGCCGATCCCCCTTCACCTCGTAGCCCGCCGCAGCGCTCGTGAGCATGGGCCACACGTCCCAGGAGCCGATGAGCGCGGGCGGCGCCGCCCCCGGCACCAGCTCCTGCTGATCCAGCCGCAGCGGCAGCGCGATGGGCGTGCCCACCTCCAGGTACTTGCCTCGCGTGGCGGGCTCCTGATCCAGCGTGTAGAGCGGCGCCGGGTGACAGGCCACGCACCCGCCCTTGCCCTCGAACAGCGCCCGCCCCTCCGCGGGCCGGCCCGCGCGCCCGTCGGGCAGCGAGAGCGTCTCCGGCGGCGCCCCGTCCTCGCCCCTGAAGGGGTTGGGCAGCGTGGGCACCAGCGCGGAGTAGAGCGTCAGCGCCTCCACCTCCGTGTCCGTGAGCTGCGGGTTCTGGTAGCGGTTGCGGTTGCCCACCGTCTTGATCGTCTCCGCGATGCTGTGCGTGCTCGCCGGCGTGAAGTACGGCGGCGTATCCCGGCTGCCGCGCACCGTGGTGGAGCGGTAGATGCGCATCGGCTTCGTCTTCTCGAAGAAGACGCCGCCCGTGTGGCCCTCCAGGTGGCACGCATCGCAGCTCATCGCCGTGCGCCCCATGTCCGCGTAGTAGAGCACCTGCCCCAGCCGGCGCTTGGCCTGCGTGCGCATCTCCGTCACCGGGAGCTGGCGCACCACGCGCGCCTGGCCCGACTTCGCCTGCGTCACGTCCACCACCGCCACCGTCCCGGTGTGCCGGTTGAGCACGTAGAGGGTGCGCCCATCCGGCGCCAGCGCCAGGCAGCGCGGCCCCGAGTGCAGCTCCACCCCCGCCCGGCCCTCCTTGCCGTAGTCCTCGTCCGGCCGCGCCCGGGGCGTCTTCTCCGGCAGCGGCATGGGCAGTTCCTGGAGCAGCGCCTTGCGCGCCCCCTCCTCGCTCTCCCCCAGCTTCCGCGCGTCCACCACCCGCACGAGCCCCAGCCCGATGTCCGCCGCGTAGAGCAGCCCCGTGGCCTCGTCCAGCGCCAGCCCCTCCGTCACTCCCGCGCCAAAGCCCCGGTGACGCACCACCGTGCCGCGCTTCGGATCCAACACCGCCACGCCGCCGTTGGCGCTCACCTCCATGCGCTCGGCGTTGGGCCCCACGTTCGGCCCCAGGCTGGCGACGAAGAGGCGCCCCAGCCGCTCGCTGGCCACCATCCCGCGCGTCGCCTTGCCTCCCATCACTTGCTTCGAGAAGCGCTCCGTCCCGCCTCCGACGATGGGCACCCCAGGCCCCGGCACCAGCGTCGACACGAGCCCCCCATCCGACTGGCGCAGCACCTCCACCTGCCCCGTCTGCAGGCTGCCCACCGCGAGCAGCCCCTCGAGCGCCGCGAGCTGCCGCGGGTTCGGATCCACCGCCGTCGCCCACCGCTCCTTCCCATCCACCAGGGACAGCGCGCGCACCGTGTCCCGCACCTGCTCCGCGACGAACGCCTCCTCGCCCTTCGCATCCACCACCAGCCCCATGGCCCCCACCGGCGCCGGCAGCACGCGCGGCGCACTCCCCGGAGCGTCCAGCGCATACAGGCGCAGCTCCGGGCTGAACCGGTGCGCCACCGCGAGCCAGGACTGCCCAGCTACATCCTTATATGTAGCGATAGCGCTCGGCCCATCCGCCGTGGCCAGCGCCGTCACCTGCCCCGAGCCCACGTCCAGCGCGAACACCGTGTCCGTCGGCGGCGAGGCGATGAAGGCCGTCCGGCCATCCGGCGACAGCGCCAGCGCGAACAGATCCGGAAACGCCGCGTCGTTCACGACATCCAGCCGAGCCTCCCCCTCTGGAGCCGGCTTCCCCGCGGGGGCGATCAGCCGCGCCGTCACGCTCGCGATCGGCAGCTCCGGCGGGAGCGAGACATCCGCCGGCAGCCGCGCATACCCGTGTCGCGCGTCCACCACCTTCAGCGGCAGCTCGCGAGACACCGGAGGGCCCAGCGCCAGGCGCATGCCCTGCTCCAGCCCCTCGCCGTACACCGACAGCGGCTCCGAGGTCTGATTGCTCGTCAGCCGCGGCCCCACCGACAACAGCCTCGCGGCGGGCGCGGCCGGAGCCTGCGCATCGGGGCGGGCCGCCGGCGGCTCACCCGAGCCAGAGCGCGCGACGAGCACGGCCACCACGCCCAGGCACAGCACCAGCGCCACCACCACGGGAAGGGTGCGTTTCATGGAGGATCCGCTCCAAATAAAGGAGGACCCGGACTCTACCTTTCCAGCCCGCCCACACCCTCTACCTGAAAGGTCAGTGCAGGTGGGGGCTGCATCCCCCAACTGGGGTGGACTGCTCCCCACACTGCTCGCCTGCTCGTGAGGGAACCCGTGAAGCACGTGCGTTGACAGAGCGGTACAACCATCGCTTAACCTGGAACTCCGAATGCGACGCCTTCTCCTCGGCCCTCTCGTCGCCAGCCTCCTTGGCCTTGCTCCTCTTCCGATGCTCAGCTCGGAGGCATGGGCGCAGCGCGGGCGTGCGTCTCGCGCTGCGTCGAAGAGCAAGTCCAAGAAGCCCGCGCCCTCCAAGTCCGCCCCCAAGCCCGAGCCTCGCTCGGAGCCGGCGGCCACCACCCCGGATCCCGTCACCGGCGAGGCCTCGTCCACCGCCTCCGCCTCGACGCCTCCGCCCAGCCGCGGCCCCTCGCGCATCGACTTCGATGACCGCCTGATCCAGGGCCAGACGAACAAGTCCGGCGCCGTCTATCTCTACGACCGCAAGGAGCTCAAGACGCGGTCGATGATCAAGGAGCGGGACAGCTTCCGCTCCGAAACCCTCTCCACCGTCTACGACCAGTAGGGCTCGGCCCACCGCCCTCGAAAGGGAGTGTCCACGTGAGCGCTCAGCCCTCCGTCCTCCAGGTCGTCATCCTCCGCGACGGGCTGCTCGTCGGCACGGAGGTCTTCGTCCCTGGCACCTACGCCATCGGCTCGGATCCGTCCTCGGATCTGCGGCTGGATGACGCGTCCATCGATTCGCGCCACGCCCTGCTGTACTTCCAGAACGGGCGCTCGGCCATCCAGGACGCCGGCTCCAACGGCGGCGTCTACGTCAACGGCCACCGCGTCACCGCGTGCGAGATCCGCTCCGTGGACGAGGTGCTCTGCGGCCCCTTCGTGCTGAAGACGCGCGTGCTCTCGCAGAAGCCCGCCGAGAAGCCGCCCCCGTCCCCCGAGGTGGCCGCCCTGCTCGGTGGCGCCTCGCCGCCCGCCGCGCCGCCGCCCCAGGCCGCCGTCCATCCGCTCCGGCCTCCTCCGGCGGCGACGATGCCCGCGCGCCCTGCTCCGCAGCCGGCCCCGGGCCCGACGCCCGGCGAGCTGATGGCCTCCACGGTCGCCACCGGCTACGCGCCCCAGAACGCCCCCCGAGGCCCGGCGCCGCAGGCCGCCGTCGTCCCCATGCCGCAGCCCGCCGCGCAGCGAGGCCCTCCGGCCGCCGCCTCGCGCGGAGGCCCCGCCGTGGCCCACGCCCCACGCCCCGCGCCCGCGGTGATGCCCGTGCAGTCCGCGCCGGCCGCGCCCGTGCCCGCCAACACGGTGCCCTCCGCGCGCCGCCGCGCCACCCAGGACGTGATGCCGGCGGCGGACGCAGGCCCCGCCATCCAGCTGGCGGATGATCTCTTCGGAGACCTGCTGCCCGAGCCGGCGCAGCCGCAGGCGGAGGAGCCCCTCTTCACCGACGCCGCGCCGCAGGCTCCGGTGGCTCGACCCGCGCCGCGCCAGGCGCCGGCCCCGGCCCCTGCACCGGCACCCATCGCCCGAGCGGCCTCGCACGGCTCACACGCCCCCAGCGAGCTGCCGCCGGATCCGCCCCGCCCCACGCACGCCCCCAGCCTGGGGCCCGGCAAGGGCAAGACGCAGCTCTACCTGGAGCTGTACTGGGGCGGAATCCGCCGCGAGGCCCGCAGCTTCCAGGGCGGCAAGGAGCCCCTGAAGACCACCGGCGAAGAGAAGACCGCCATGCCGCTGTGGGGCTTCTCGCTGCCCGAGGAGGGCTTCACGCTCGCCGAGTCCCTCAACGGCGCCTACCGCCTCTACGTGCCCCCCGGCTCCACGGTGGAGAAGGCCAACTCCGGCGGCCGCTACACGCCGGTGCAGCTCACCGCGCTCGAGGCCGACGGCACGCGCCGCTTCATCACCCTGCGTGACGGCAGCGCCGCCCGCCTGAGCCAGGGACAGATGTCGCTGGTGGCCTACGCGGCGCCCAAGCCCGAGAAGGTGTGGGTCAACCCGCTCTCGGGCCTGCCGTGGCTGGCGCTGGCGTGCTTCTTCCTCTTCGGTGGTGCCTTCGGCGCCTTCGTCGTGCTCAGGCCGCAGTCGCCCGAGTCCCCGGACTTCCAGCAGAAGAACCTCCCGCCCGTCGCCCTGCGCCTGCTGGCGCCGGAGCCGAAGAAGAAGGAGGAGGCCAAGAAGAAGCTGGAGGCCATCAAGGAGAAGGCCAAGACGGCCGAGAAGAAGCCGGAGAAGGCCGTCGAGAAGCCCAAGGTGGTGGAGAAGACGCCGCCTCCCAAGCAGAAGGAGGTGGCCCCGCCGCCTCCGCCCGAGTCCAAGGCCCTCAAGGCGCTGGCCAAGCTGTCGGCCGCCGGCCCGGCCACCAATGACGTGCTGGCCGCGGTGGACAAGCTGGGCAGCGGCCCGGGCAGCAAGAACGTGAAGACATCCAACTACAAGCTGTCGGGCCTCATCGGCAAGGCGCCCATCGCCAACGCGGGCCTGGGCACCTTCGGCCTGGGCGGCGGCGGCAAGGGCGGCGGCGCCACGCTCGGCGCGGAGCTGCTGCGCGGCAAGGGCGGCGGCGGCATCGGAGCGCTCGGCGCGGGCGGCGTGGGCAAGGGCCAGGTGGGCGGCGTGGTGACGCGCGCCACCTCGCGCAGCGTCGCCGCGACGCAGGGCAGCATCGACCGCGAGGCCGTGGCCAAGGTCATCAACAGCCACCTGCAGGAGGTGTACGCCTGCTACGAGCGCGCCCTGCTCAAGGACACGGGCCTGGCCGGCAAGGTGGTGCTCGAGTGGACGATCGGCGGCAACGGGAGCGTGGTGGCAGCCAAGACCAAGTCCTCCACCCTGCGCAACGGCACCGTCGAGGCCTGTATCCTCAGCAGCCTGAAGAAGTGGACCTTCCCCGCTCCCAAGGGCGGCGTCGTCATCATCAGCTACCCGTTCATCTTCAACTCGGTCGGCTACTGAGGCGGATTCCTCCGCCTCAGGCCGTCCTCACGACCGGACAGTCCCCATCGTGCGATACGCCCTGCTTCTCCTTCTGTCCCTGGCTCCCGGCCTCGCGCTCGCGCAGGCCGAGGCGCTCGAGAACCCTGGCACCACCTCGGCCGTGCAGGATCGGCTGTACCAGCTCAACCACGAGCTGATGCTCGGCCTCGGCGTGCTGCCGGCCGACGCCTTCTACAAGGGCTACTACGCCGGGCTCAGCTACACCTACCACTTCAGCGATCACTTCGCGTGGCAGGTGGGCCGGGGCGGCTACAGCTACAACGTGAAGACGAGCCTGCGCCGCCAGCTCGAGCGCGACTTCGGCGTGGCCCCCACCGACACCTCCTTCGAGGACGAGGTGCAGTGGTTCGTGGGCTCGGACGTGATGTGGAGCCCCTTCTACGGCAAGACGTCCATCCTCAACCAGAAGGTGCTGCACTTCGAGGCCTTCCTGCTGGGTGGCGCCACCGTCTTCAAGCTCAACCGGGAGGGCGGCTTCCGCCCCGGCGCCAACGTGGGCCTGGGCCTGCGCGTCTTCAAGAGCAACCACATCTCCTTCCGGCTGGACGTGACGAACAACGTCGTCTTCGCCGGCGCCTCCCGCATCATCAACATCCCCTCGATCCAGCTCGCGACCGCACTCAACTTCGGCGCCACGGAATGATGCCCCGCAAACTGCTCGCCGCGCTCAGCAGCGCCGCGCTCCTCGCCCTCCCTGTCACCTCCCGGGCTGGCGCTCCTCCCGCCACGCCCGCGCCGGCCCCCGCCGCGCCCGCCGCGGCTCCGGCCACGGCTCCGGCCAACGCCACCAATGCGCCCGCGCCCGCCGCGGACGCCAGCAAGCCCGCGCCCGCCGAGGGCCAGGCCGCCGCTCCCAAGCCGGAGGAGGCTCCCCCTCCCCCGCCGCCGGAGAAGGTGGACCCCAAGCTCTTCGACGAGGCCCTGGCGGACTACTTCGACGGCGATCCCCGCGCCGCCGCCGGGCCGCTGTACGCCTGGCTGTCGGCCGCGCCGAAGACGGACGACAACTACGCCTGGGGGCAGTACTTCCTGGCGCGCAGCCTCATCGATCTCGGCCTCACCCACGCGGGCGCCGTGTACCTGGCCCGCATCGCCCGTGAGCGCACCAACCCCAACGTGCTGCCCCGCGCGCTGGAGCTGCTCAAGTCGCTGACGGACAAGCCGCACGACGAGGTGATGATCGACGAGCAGGTGTTCGCCGCGCTGGACCTGGGCTTCCTGGAGCAGGAGGCCGGCGCCTACGTGCACTACCAGCAGGGCCTGGTGGACCTGCGCGTGGGCAACGAGCGCTGGGCCAACACCCACTTCTCCAAGCTGGACGAGGGCAGCGCCGAGGCCAGCCGCGCGAAGTTCGTCCTGCTCGTCACCCGCCTGAAGACAGTGAAGGAGCCCTCGGAGGAGCTGGTCAACGACTTCCTGGCGCTCTCCAAGGACGAGAAGCTCACCCGCGAGGCGCGCAACGAGGCGGCGCTCGCGGTGGCCCGCCTGCGCTACGAGCGCAAGGACTACAAGGGCGCGCTGGAGGCCTACTCCCTGGTGCAGCTGCCCGAGCTGGATCCGGGCCGCGCCACGCTCTACCTGGAGGAGGCGTGGACGCGCTACAAGATGGGCGAGCTGCGCGCCGCGCTGGGCATCCTCACCACGCTGGACGCGCCCTCCTTCCGCGACGAGTTCCTCCCGGACAAGTACCTGCTGCGCGCCCTCATCTTCCGGGACCTGTGCCACTACCTGCCCGCCAAGCGCTCCGCCAAGGAGCTGACGCGGCGCTTCGCGGACTCGCTGGACGCCATCGCCGAGCGGGATGACCTGACGCAGGACCTGCGCCTGCGCCGGGCCGCCGAGTCCCACGGCTCCACCCGCCGCGCCGCGCGCTTCAAGGGGCTGCTGGAGCTGGAGTCCGAGCGCCTGGGCCGCTTCGCCGGCAGCTTCGGAGACCGGCTCCAGTCGCACCTGACGAAGCTCTACGCCCTGTCCCTGGGCGAGGCCGAGCGCGTCTACCAGGCGCGGCTCACCGAGGCCGTGCGCCAGGAGGCCGACACGCTGCTGCGCGCCGCCGAGCAGGTCCGCCTCATGGAGTACGAGGTGGGCCTCAAGCTCTACGAGCGCGTGAAGAAGGGCTCGAAGATCGTGCTGCCGCCCGAGGAGGAGCTGCTCAAGCCCTCCCAGGTCGCCTTCCGGTTCGAGGGCGAGTACTGGAACGACGAGCTGAAGTCCTACCGGGTCCGCATCGACAGTCGTTGCATCGAGGAAAACCAATGACCGGGCAGTTGACGGGGATCATCACCGCGGCGCTGCTGGCCGCGAGCTCCGCCGGGCCTCAGCGCCTGGACCGGAACCTCAACCCCATCGTCTCCAAGGCGAAGGAGCGCGAGGAGCTCATCACCAAGCTCAAGCGGGACATCTTCAAGGTGGACCGCGCCATCGGCGAGACGGAGAAGCTCATCTCCAAGAGCCGCAACGCGCCCTACCTGCCGGACCTGCAGTTCCGGCTGGCCGAGCTCTACGTCGAGAAGAGCCGCTACGTGTACTACCTGCAGGCCGAGCAGCGGCCGGAGGGGGCCTCGGGCGCCATCGTCTCTCCGGAGACGCGGCTGATGAAGAACAAGGCGGTGCAGCTCTACCTGCGCCTGCTGCGCGAGTACCCGGACTTCCACGACGGCGACAAGGTGACGTTCTACCTGGCGCACGAGCAGCGCGAGCTGGGCACCTTCGACGAGATGCTCAAGACGCTGGGGGACCTCATCCGCAAGTACCCCACCAGCCCGCTGCGGCTGGAGGCCGAGCAGATCATCGGCGACTACCACTTCGACAAGGCGGACCTGGTGGAGGCGGAGAAGCACTACACCGCCATCCTCGCCCAGCCCCCGTCGCCGGTGCATGACCTGGCCCGCTACAAGATGGGCTGGATCCGGGTGAACCAGGCCAAGCACGCCGAGGCCGTGGTCTTCTTCGAGGCCGCCGCCGCCAGCGAGCCGCTGCCGGGCGTGGACGCCAAGAAGGCGCTCAACGTCAAGCGCGAGGCGCTGCTGGACCTGGTCTACAGCTACACCGAGGCCAAGCCGGCCAAGGGCGCGCTCAACTACTTCGAGAAGCTGAGCGACAGCCGCGCCACGTTCGCGCTGGCGCTGGACAAGCTGGGCAACCGCTACTTCATCAAGCAGCAGTACGAGTGGGCCATCCCCGCGCTGCGCAAGCTGATGGAGATCCAGTTCGACCCGGAGCTGGACCTGGAGCGCGGCCAGAAGCTCTATGACGCGCTGAAGGCCTCCAAGGGCAAGGTGATGCCGGAGCCGCAGGACATCCGCTTCCTGGTGCGCGCCGCGGTGCAGAGCAAGACGGACCCCGAGCTGGACGGCACCGAGCGCAAGAAGCAGCTCGCGGAGCTGGAGGAGATGTCGCGCGACCTCTCCACCCAGCTGCACCTGGCCGCCCAGAAGAAGAACGACAAGGCGATGTTCATCACCGCGGCCACCGCCTACCGCGAGTACCTGAGCCTGTTCCGCCCCGACCAGTACGTGCGGCCCATCATGAAGAACCGCGCGGACGCGCTCTTCGAGGCGGGCAGCTTCCCCGAGGCCGGGCGCCAGTTCGAGGAGCTGGCCCGCTACGAGGAGAAGGCGAAGCAGCGGGACGAGAAGGCCATCGACGCCGCCATGTACGGCGCCCTGCTGTCCCACTTCTCCACCGTGAAGCCGGAGGAAGCCGCCAAGCGCACCACCTTCGAGGTGGCGGACGCGCGCCAGGCCCTCAAGGTGCTGGGCTCCAACTACGTCACGCGCTTCCCCCAGAGCCCCAACGTGCTCGAGGTGAAGTTCAACATCGCCCGCGCCTACTACGAGGACGGCGACTACCCGAAGGCCTCCGAGCTCTTCACCGCCTTCGCCCTGGCCCACCCGCAGCACAAGGACGCCGCCGTCGCCGGCAACCTCGCGCTCGACAGCCTGCGGCAGATCAACGACTTCAAGGGCCTGGAGGCCACGGGCAAGAAGTTCCTCGGCACCGCCCTGCCCGCGAAGTTCCAGGACGACGTGAAGAAGATCCTCGCCCAGAGCAAGGCCGAGGCGCTGGATGAGCTGGCCCTCAAGAGCGCCGAGGAGACGGGCGACGTCATCACCGGCCTGCTCAAGGTGGCCGACGAGAACAAGAACTCGGAGATCGGCGAGAAGGCCCTCTACGGCGCCTTCACCGCCGCGCGCGAGAAGCGGGATTTGACCAACGCGAGGGACCTCGGCAACCGGCTGATGAACGAGTACCCCAAGAGCCAGTACCTCTCGGACGTGCTGCTGACGCTGGGCCGGTACTCGGCGGAGGCCGGCTCGTTCGGCGAGGCGGCCGAGTGGTTCGACAAGGTGGGCCAGAAGCTCGGCAGCGACGTGGCCGGCCTGGACGGCTACCTGTCCGCCGCCAAGCTGCGCATGGCCATGGGTGACTACAAGGAGGCGGCCAAGAGCCTGGAGACGGCCTCCGCCAACGCCGGCGCTCGCAAGGGCGAGGTGCTGGTGCTGCTGGCCGAGGCCCACCTCAAGCAGAAGGACTACGCCGCCGCCCGCCGCGCCGCGGAGAGCGCGCTGGCCCTGGACAAGACGAGCACCGGCGCCGCCGCCGTCATCGCCGAGGTGCAGGCCACCACCGCGCCGAACGAGCCGCCCGACAAGCTCATCTCCACCCTCACCACCGCGGTGCAGGGCCCCAACGGGCAGACGGAGGAGGCCGCCAAGGGCCTGTGGTTCCTGGGAGAGATCCTCTACCGCGGCTACAAGGGCCTGGCGGCCGACAAGGTGGAGGAGAAGGTCGCCGCGCTGCAGGGCATGGAGGGCATCTACACGCAGGCCGCCTCGCTGGGCTACCCGGAGTGGGCGGTGGCCTCGCTGTGGAAGCTGGGCATGGCGTACTCGCACCTGGCGGACGTGGTGGACGCGACGCCGGCTCCGGCGGGCGCCTCCGCGGCCGACGTGAAGGCCTTCCAGCAGGCGGTGAAGGAGCAGGTGGCGCCGCTGCGTCAGCGCGCGGACGAGGCCTTCAAGGCATGCCTGGCCCGCGCCGAGCAGCTCGACGTGTTCAGCGCCGCGGTGGTGGGCTGCCGCTCGCGCACCGACACGGCGTCACTGCCGGTGCCCAACCCGGGCGCGCCCACGCGCAGCGCCTCGCTGGAGGAGGTGCGCAAGAAGGCCGAGGCCACGCTCACCGCCGAGGCGCTCGAGGCGCTGGGCATGGCGTACCTGGAGAACCGGCAGTACGGCCTGGCGCAGCTCACCTTCGGCCGCGTGACGGAGCTGCAGGACACGCGCGCCTCGGCGCACAGCGCGCTGGGCTGGGCGCTGCTCAACCAGGGTGACGCGATGAACGCGCGCGCCGCCTACGCCAAGGCGCTCGAGGCGGACCCGACGTACGGCAAGGCCCGCCTGAACCTGGCCGCCCTGCGCTGCCGCTTCGGCGACACCGAGGGCGCCAAGCGCGAGCTGTCCGTCCTCAAGGACATGGGCTCGCTGGGTGGACCGGACGTGGACGCGGGGTGGAAGGCGTGCAAGTGAGCCCGCGCATCCTCCCGGCCCTCGCACTGGCGGGCCTGCTCACCGGCTGCGGTCAGGGACCGCACCTGGAGGGCAGCGTCACGCCGCTGCTGGATCTGCACTACGAGAAGGCGGAGGCCCTGGCCGACGAGGACGAGGCCTCCGTGCGCTTCCTCACCGCGCAGGGCTCCGGCGAGAACACCATCCTCAAGGTCGCGGCGCGGCTGGACAGGCTCCAGCTCACGCCCGGCACTCCCATCGATCTGGCCGAGCTGCTCGGCGAGGAAGAGGACGCTCCGCAGCGCGGCACGGTGAGCCGCAGCGTGCTGGACGAGCCCGCGCGCGACTTCCCGCGCATCCTCCGGGGCACCCTCACCTTCGACGGGGCCCTCACCCCCGCCGCGAAGGTGCCGGGCAGCTTCCACGTCACTTTCGTCAACGGCACCGACGTCTACTCCGGCCGCACCATCTTCGGCCGTTTCGAGGCGACTGTTCCATGAAGCGCATCCTCCTGCTCACCCTTCCCCTGCTCGCCGCGTGTGGCCCGCGCTACGGCATGCGCGTGCCGGACGACATGGTGAAGAAGCTGCCCTACGAGACGCGCATCGAGCTGCTCGAGGCGGAGAACGACCTGGCGCTGGCCATCGACAAGGTGGACCAGGCCAGCAGTGAAATCCTGCGCGCCCGCGACAACATCCGCCGCGCCCGCTCCCGCGCCAGGGCCGCCGAGGACGAGCTGGATCGCGCCGAGGACAACGTCTCCAAGGAGGTGGCGCAGCTCACCATCGACGAGGCGGAAGCGCGCGTGGAGTACCTGCGCTCGCGCCAGCGCCTCAACGTGGCCCTGCTGGAGGTAGAGGAGCTGGCGCTGCGCTGCGCCTTCGCCCGCTTCGAGCTGGCGCGCGTGACGGCCGCTCGCAAGTCCAAGGTGGAGGGCAGCGAGGAGCTGGACCCCAAGGAGTTCGAGGCCCAGGTGGCCGAGTGCGACGCGGCGGTGAAGGAGGAGCGGGCCGACCTCGGCTCGGACACCGCCGAAGAGAAGGCCGCGCGTGAGGCGTGGGAGGCGAAGAAGGCGGCCCTGGCCAAGAAGACCTTCGACGCGAGAACCAGTCCCTACGTGGAGAACCTGTGATGACTCGAGCCGGTGTCCTCGTCCTCCAGCTCCTGACGGCGCAGGCTCCCGCGCCGGCCACCCCCGAGGCCGCGCCCGCGGCCGCCACCGCCGAGGCCGCCCCGCTGCCTCCGGACGTGGACGCCCTCTACAAGCTGGGCGTGGCCTTCCTGAACCAGGGCCAGCCGAAGAAGGCCGCTCCGCCGCTGAAGAAGCTGTTGGAGAAGGCCCCCGAGGTCATCGCCGCGCGCGTGGCGCTGGCCCGGGCGCTGCGGCTGTCCGGCGAGACGGAGGAGGCGCGCACGCTGCTGGACGGCTCCATCGCCATGTACCCCGAGGAGTCCACCCTGCGCGCCGAGCGCGGCCTGCTGGCGCGGGTGATGGACGAGTCCGACGTGGCCATCAGCCAGTACTCGGTGGCCGTGGAGCTCTCCCCCAAGGACGCGGAGCTCCAGTTCAACCTGGGCGAGGCGCTCCATCGCGCGGGCCGCACGGACGACGCCATCAGCGCCTACGAGGACGCGCTGAAGCTGGACGCGAAGCTCACCTCGGCCCGCATCAACCTGGCCAAGGCCCAGGCCGAGAAGGGGCTGATGGGCGAGGCCCGGGAGACGCTCAAGGAAGCGCTCCAGGTGGCGCCCAACGACGCCGAGGCCCACTACAACATGGGCGTGCTGATGATGCGCGCCAATGACCTGGTAGGGGCCATGTCCGAGTACCAGAAGGCCCTGGAGCTCAACCCCAAGCACGCCATGGCGCACAACAACGTGGGCGTGGTGTACGACGGGCTGGGCCAGCACCAGAAGGCGACCGAGGCCTTCAAGAAGGCCATCAGCGCGGACCCGAAGTACGCGGAGGCGCACTTCAACCTGGGCCTGGCGTACTTCTGGCTCGGCCAGCAGGTACAGGCGACGAAGGCCTTCGAGAAGGCGCTGGAGCTGGAGCCGCGGCGCTCCAGCGGCCCGTACACGCAGCTGGGCCACCTCTACCTGCAGCAGGGCAAGAAGGACCGCGCCGTGGAGGCCTTCAAGAAGGCCATCGAGGCGAGCGCGGACGACGGCAAGAAGACCACCGAGGCCTACCAGGGCCTGGCGCGCGCCTACCTGGCCCAGGGCAAGGTGGAGGACGCCGTGGCCACGCTCAAGAAGGTGGTCGACGACTTCCCCAAGGACGCCAGCGCGCGCGCGGCCTACGGCGATGCGCTCAAGGCCAAGGGCGACCTGGACGGCGCCATCACCCAGTACGAGGAGGGCGTGGCGCTCTCGCCGACGACGGAGGCGCGGCTGGCGCTGGCCAACGCGTATTCGCGCAAGCGCGTGGGCGCCAAGGCCCAGCCCATCCTCGAGGCCATCCTGAAGGACGAGCCGGGCCACCGCGTGGCGAAGCTGGAGCTGGCGGACCTGTACCTCGCCATGGGCCGCTACGCGGAGGTGGAGCAGCTGCTGCAGGCCAAGGACGGCGAGACGACGGACACCGGCGCGCTGGCGCGGCTGGGCGTCATGCACTCGCGCATGCAGCGGCCGGACAAGGCGCTGGGCATGCTGGAGCAGGTGGCGAAGCGGGATCCGTCGCAGCTCGACGCGCGCGCGGAGCTGGGGCAGATCTACCTGCGCGGCGGAGACTCCGAGAAGGCGGTGCGGGTGCTGGGCGACGTGCTGGCCATCGAGCCGCGGCACTCGCTGGCGCTGCTGTACACCGGCCAGGCGCTCTACCAGCTGGGCAAGGCGAAGGAGGCCGAGCAGTCCTTCCGGGCGGCGGCCCAGGTGGACCCCCACTTCGCCGAGCCGCACAACGCGCTCGGGCAGCTGCTCGAGCAGGCCAGGCGCGTGGACGAGGCGAAGGCGGAGTACGCCAAGGCCGTGGAGCTCCAGGCGAACCACGAGGACGCGAAGGCGGCCCTCAAGCGGCTGGGCGGCGCGGCGGCCTCGGCGAAGACGACGCCCTGAGTCGGTCCGGGCGTCCGGTCCGCCCTCGTGCCGGGCGGACCTTGGCCCAACTGGTCTGCTTGTCATACCAGTTGGGGACCGGTTCGAGACCAGGGCGCCTCCCTGCCGGGTTGCGCGCACCTCCTCGGAACGGCTTCGTCACGCCGGCCAGCCCAGCAGCACCGCGCCCGAGATCACCAGCGCCGCCCCGGAGAGCTGCTTGCGCCCGGGGCGCTCGCCCTGCAGCACCGCGAGCCCCAGCGCGAAGGCGATGGACGTGTTGCGCAGCGTCAGCACGGCCCCCGCCCCCGCCTGCGCGAGCGCCGTGAGCAGCAGCCCGAAGGACAGCGTGCACACCCCGCCGGTCGCCAGCAGCAGCAGCGGCCGCAGCCTCGCCGCGCGCAGCACCGCCCCCAGGCCCCCTTCGCCCATGCGCGCCAGCACCAGCATGGGCAGCGACACGCACATGGGCACGACGAAGAGCGCGGCGGCCTGCGCGCCCTCCCCCAGGGCCTGCTTGTAGGCCAGGTGGTAGCAGGCGATGCACACCGCGCTCACCGCCGCCCAGAGCAGGCCTCGGCCCACCGAGCCACCCTCGGTCCGAGCCAGCCCCGTCACCACCAGCCCCGCGCCCAGCACGAGTGCTCCCGTCACCGTCAGGGGGGTGACAGCCTCGCCCAGCCACACCACGGACACCGGCCACACCAGCAGCAGCGCGCCGCCGCGCGCCACCGTGTACGCAAGTCCGAGCGGGGCGTAGCGCAGCGAACGCGCGAGCGAGAACAGGTAGATGCCCTCCCAGAAGCCCGCGACGAGCGCCCACACCCAGGCGGCGCGCGTGGGAAAGGCCTCCGCCTGCAGCCCCAGCGTCCACACCGAGCCCAGCGCGATGGCCACGGCGACGACGCACACCATGGAGGACTCGGGATCCTCCTGCCGCTTGAGCAGCGCGTTCCACAGCGCGTGCAGGAACGCGGACATCAGCACCAGCGTGAGGGCGACAGGCTCCAACTCGGCTCCGGGGGACACGACCTGGGAAGGAGGCCCGGTTCTACCCTCCTCCGGGCATCCCCACAGGGCAGAGATTTTCCAACGACAGGAGGGCTTGCCGCCCCGGCGCCCGAGACACACCGTGCCCGATGGGGTCGGGTCGGCGGAGGGGTTCGAAAAAAGCGTCCGCTCGCCAATCCATCCGAGAACTCGGCGACCGGTTCGTGTACACTAGATCCGGAATTCTCGGAGCAATCGGAAAATTATGCCCCAGCCCGATTCTCGCGTGGCCCCTGTGCTGGATGTTCCGAACCTCGCGGTCCACGCGCTCTGGGGGGCGTGGTTCACGGGGGTGCTGTGGGGCTGGAGCTCCTGGTCTCCGGGATTGCGCACCGCGGCAATGGCCGTCGGCGTGGCGGTGATGTTCTGGAACTACGCGGTGCTTCACAACCACATGCACGTGCCCATCGCGAGGCCTCGGGCGCTCAAGTGGCTGGTGTCGCGGACGCTGGGGCTGGCGTGCGGCTTCGCCTACCGCGCCTATTACATCCACCACTTCAACCACCACAGATACAACGACGGCCCGGGGGACTGGGGCCGGCCGAGGCCCGGCGAGGGCGCGCTCCACTACTGCCTGCGCTGGGCGCTCACGCCGTGGTTCTGGCCGTGGGAGGCGGTGGGGCTGGTGTGGAAGAGCTGCAAGACGCGCGGGCAGCGGCTGGAGCTGCTGCTGGACTTCGTGGTGGTGGACGGCACGCTGCTGGCGCTCTTCGCGTGGCAGCCCTCGCTGGGGCTGTCGCTGCTGGCCATGCTGCTGGTGGGGCAGACGTGCATCCACTACCTCAACCTGGCGGCGCACGCGGGCTCGGACTCCACGGACCGCACGGCCCTGGCGGTGACGTCCACCTCGCGCTTCTACAACCGCTGGTTCTTCAACGCGGGCTACCACCAGGCGCACCACCTGAAGCCGCAGGCACCGTGGCGCGCCCTGCCCGCGCTCACCGAGGAGCTCGTCCGCCAGGGGCAGCACCGCCCCTCGCTCTACGTGGAGCCCGCCCCCATCCACCCCGCGTGGATCGCCGGCGTCGCGGCCTTCCGCCGCGCCACGAGCGAGCGCGAGCGGCGAGCCCCCGTGCCGCGCCCAGTCGCGAGGACGTCCGGCACCTCCTCCTGAGTCAGCAGGCCGCGCTCGTGCGCGAGCTCAGCGTGCGCACCATCTCCAGCACCTCCGAGAGGCGCACCGGCTTGCTGAGGTAGGCATCCGCGCCGGCCTCCAGGCACCGCTCGCGGTCGCCCGGCATGGCCAGGGCGGTGAGCGCCACCATGGACAGGTGGGCGGTGTCCGCCCCCGCGCGGAGCTGGCGGATGGCGTCCAGCCCGTTGAGGCGTGGCATCTGGATGTCCATCAGCACCACGGCGGGCCGCACCTCGCGGCACATGCGCACCACCTCCTCGCCATTGCGGGCGATGAGGATCTTGAAGCCGTGGGCCTTCAGGTAGTCCTCCAGGTGCTGGGTGTTGGCCTCGCTGTCGTCGGCGATCAGCACCGTGCACGCGGTGACACCCGCGACAGGCACCGGCGCCTGGGCGCGCAGGCTCGCCAGCACGGCGGCGCCCTCCTCGGAGTTGGCCGGCGGCTCCACCGACAGCACCACCGTGAAGCGGCTGCCCTTGCCTACCTCGCTCCGCAGCTCCACCCGGCCGTGGTGCAGCTCCACCATGCGGCGCACCAGGGCCAGGCCCAGGCCCGAGCCCTCGTGGCGCCGATCCAGCCCCGCGTCCAGCTGCACGAAGGGCTCGAAGATGCGCTGCCAGTGCGCCTCGGCGATGCCGGGCCCCGTGTCCCAGACGGTGAAGGCCACCTCGCCGCCGGGGCGCGCCGTCACGTCCAGGCCGATGCGCCCGCCCTCCGGGGTGAACTTCTGCGCGTTGGCCAGCAGGTTGAGCAGCACCTGCCGCAGCCGCCGCCGGTCCGCCCACACGTGCGTCACCAGGCCGTCGCTGGCGTAGGTGACGGTGATGCCCTTGCGGCGCGCCTGCTCGCGCACCAGGCGCAGGCTCTCCTGGCACACCTCCTCCACCGGCACCGAGCCCAGGTTCAGCTCCAGCCGCCCGACGCTGCTCTTGGTGATGTCGAGCACGTCGTTGATGAGCGACAGCAGGTGCCGGCCGCTCTCCTCGATGGTCTTCAGCGAGGACAGCTGCTCCTCGGTGACGGGGCCGAAGATGCTCTCGCTCATCGCCTCCGCCTGCCCCAGCACGGCGTTGAGCGGGGTGCGCAGCTCGTGGCTCATGTTGGCCAGGAACTCGTCCTTCATCCTCGCCAGGCGCTGCAGGTCCTCGTTCGTCTTGCGCAGGTTCTCGCGCAGCAGCTCCTGCTCCGCCTCGCGCGCCTTCCGCGCGGTGATGTCCACGTGGTAGCCGGTGACGCGGACGCCCTGGCCCTCCCTGTTGCGCCCCACCAGGCCGTAGCTGGCGATCCACCGCCACGAGCCATCCTTGGCGCGCATGCGGAACTCGTTCACGTAGCGCTCGCCGCCGGCGGGGTCCCTCACGTACTGGTTGGACACCTCCAGGGCCCGGTCGCGATCCTCCGGGTGCATGAGGTCCTTCCAGGTGTCCCGGGTGTTGGGCAGCTCGTTGTCCTCGTAGCCCAGCTGCGCCTTCCAGATGGGCGAGAAGTACATCTTGTCGGCCGTCACGTCCCAGTCCCACAGGCCGAGCTGGCCCGCGCTCACCGCCAGCTCCAGGCGCCGGTTGGCCTCGTGGAGCAGCTCCGCCATGCGCTTGCGCTCGGTGATGTCCACCGAGATGCCCAGCACGAAGTCCTCTCCGTCGGGCGCGCGTAGCGGCCGCTTGCGCGTGTCGAACCAGCCCACCGCCCCGTCCGCCCGGGTGAAGCTCTCCTCGATGCGCACCTCGGACTGGGTGACGAGCACCGCCTGATCCACCGCGTCGAAGACCTTGAGCTCCCCCTGGTCGGCGTGGATGGCCGCGTTGTGCTTGAGCACCACCTCGTCCGGCGGCGCGGAGAAGAGGTCCGCGCACGCCTGGTTCACGAAGATGAAGCGCCCCCGGCGATCCTTCACGAAGATGAGGTTGGGGTCCGCGTCGAAGATGGACAGCATGAAGGCCCGCTGCTGCTCGGCCAGGTCCCCCTGCGGCTGGATGTGCTTGCGGCTGAGGCGGCGCTCCCAGGCGGCGGGCACCTCCGCCACGGACGTCTTCAGCTCCCCACCGCAGATGAGCAGCCCACCGCCTCCCAGCCGGTGCCGCTCCAGGCGCCACGGGCCGGGCTCGGAGTCCCCCAGGGAGACCGGACACGCCCACTCCACGTCCCCGGCCTCGGAGGACAGCAGCCGCCTCGCCAGCGGCTCGCCGAACAGCTCCGCCAGCCCGCGGCCCCGAGGGTTGCCGCCCAGCAGCCGGGCGCTGCCGGGAGAGCAGGTCTGCACCGTCCCCAAGGCATCCGTGAGCAGCCAAAGGGGGTGTTCGGCCACGGAGGGCGCGGGAGTACTCATGAGGGGACCTCGATGCGAATCAGGAGGGTGTGCCGGGCGCGGGGGGCGTGGCGGAGGGGATGTCGATCACCATCCGCGTGCCGCTCCCCGGCTTGCTCTGGACCTGGATGGTGCCGCCCCAGGACTCGACGAGCTGCTTGACGACCGGCAGCCCCAACCCCGAGCCGGAGCCCGTGGGCTTGGTGGTGAAGAAGGGCTCGAAGATGCGGTTGAGCACCTCCTCGGGCATGCCCGGGCCGTTGTCCTGCACCCACGCCTCCACCCGGCCTCCGGGGTTGGCGCGCACGCCGATCTCGATGCGCGGCTCGCGCCGGTCCGCCACCGCGTCCGCGGCGTTGCTGAGCAGGTTGAGGAACACCTGCTGGGCATGCACCTTGTTGGCGCGGATGAGACAGGCCTGCTCGGGCATCACCAGGTCCACGATGGCGTGCCGCGTGCGCCCGGTGAGCCGCAGCATGTTGCGCACCTCGTCCAGCGTCCGGGACAGATCGATCTCCAGGACGCCCTGATCCTTCGGGCGCGAGATGTTGAGGATGGTGCGCGCCAGCTCGGTGATGTGGCCGCCCACGTGCATGAGGATGTCCCGGACGTTGAGGATCTCCTCGGTGGTGTTGGCGGGCGCCTCGAGCGCGCCGCGCATCACCTGGGCGATGTTGTTCAGTTCGTGGCTGACGCCGGCGGCGAACGTGCCCAGCGTGGCCAGCCGGTCCGCGCGCAGCACCTGCTGGCGCAGCTCGTCCACCATGGCCAGGGCCCTGTCCCGCTCGGAGGCCACCAGCCGGTGGTAGTCGCGCACCTTGAGCAGGTTGGACACGCGCGCGCGAAGCTCTGCGCCGTGCACCGGCTTGTGGAGGAAGTCGTCGGCGCCCGCCTCCAGGCCTCGGACGACGTCGCTGCGCCCGTCCAGCGCGGTGATCAGGATGATGGGCACGTAGTCCGCGCCCAGCCGGGTGCGCAGGCGGCGGCACACCTCGAAGCCGTCCAGGCCCGGCATCATCACGTCCAGCAGCACCAGGTCCGGCGGCTCCTGCTCCGCCGCCGCAAGGGCCTCCTCACCGTTGGCGGCGAACCGGATGATGTGCCCCGCGGGGGACAGCAGCGCCGCGACCGTGTTGCGGCTCGCGGTGTCGTCATCGGTGATGAGCAACCGCCGAGGTGAGCTCGAGGGCCCCGGCCTGGCAGCCTGCGTGGAAGAGGGCTTATCGGGCATTTTATGAAGTTTTTAACACGACTTCCGGGCTTCAATCCAACGCGCCCCCTGGGTCCGGATCATCCCCCCCGAGGCGAGCGGGCACCCCATCCTCAGGCCACCTACCCTCGCCTCGCGCTCATGGGCGGGCCTCGACGGAGTGCGTCGCGCTGGCGGCCGGAATCTCCATCACCATGCGAGTGCCCCTCCCGGGCTGGCTGTGAACATGGAGGCGTCCGCCCCAGGACTCGACGAGCTGCTTGACGACCGGCAGCCCCAGCCCCGTCCCAGCGCCAGGAGGCTTGGTGGTGAAGAAGGGCTCGAAGATGCGGCCGAGCACCTCCTCGGGCATGCCGGGGCCGTTGTCCTGCACCCACGCCTCGAGCTGCCCGCCCGGCGCGGCGCGCACGCCCGCCTCGATGACGGGCTGGGGCATGTCCGCCACCGCGTCCGCGGCATTGCCGAGCAGGTTGAGGAACACCTGCTGGGCGTGCACCGGGCTGGCGCGGATGACACAGGCCTGCTCGGGCACCGTCACCACCAGCCGCGCGTGCCGGGCCCGCCCGGTGATGCGCAGCATGTTGCGCACCTCCTCCAGCGTGCGGCGGAGATCCGTCTCCGGCAGCAGCCCCTCCGTGGGGCGAGCCATCCGCAGGATGGTGCGCGCCAGCTCGGTGACGTGGTTCAGCACGTGGTCGAGCACCTCGGGGGTGGGCATCTCCTCCCCCTCCGCCGCGCCCGGGCTGTCCGGGGACGGCAGCTCCAGGGCAGCGCGCAGCACCTGGGCGATGTTGTTCAGTTCATGACTGACGCCGGCGGCGAACGTGCCCAGCGTGGCCAGCCGATCCGCCTGGAGCACCTGCTGGCGCAGCGCATCCACGGTGGCCAGGGCCTTGTCCCGCTCGGAGGCCACCAGCCGGTAGTACTCGCGCACCTTGAGCAGGTTGGACACGCGCGCCCGGAGCTCCGCCGACTGCACCGGCTTGCGCAGGAAGTCGTCGGCGCCCGCGCCCAGCCCTTGGAGGACGTCGTCGCGCTCGTCCAGCGCGGTGATCAGGATGATGGGGATGTAGTCCTCGCGCAGGCGCTCGCGCAGCCGGCGGCACACGTCCAGCCCCGTCAGCCCCGGCATCATCACGTCCAGCAGCACGATGTCCGGGGGCTCCTCCCTCACCGCGGCCAGGGCCTCCTCGCCGCTGGGGACCAGGCGCAGGTGGTAGCCCACGGGTGATAACTGCGCCGCAACCGTGCTCCGGCTCGCGGGATCGTCATCCACGATGAGCACCCGCCACGGCGGGGTTGCCTTCTCCGAAGCATTTCCAGACATGTTACATTTTTATACCAACGACTCCTTCGTGAGCCATGGGGGGCGTGTTTTGTGTATGTCTGAGCCGCATCAGCCCTCACCCAGACATGCATCAAGCACGCTGCGCTGGGTAGGCCCGAGTCCCCCCGCGTCACACTGCGCCCCCGTGAGAAGTGGCTCCTTCTTCCACGTGCCTTTTCACGGCAACGCCGCTATGGAGGGGCGCCGACTCACGACTCCTGAGGAATCCGCTCGAGCACTGCTCAGACCGTGAAACATTTAATTCAAGCAAAAGGTGCTTATTTAGCAATCTCAGACAATATCTGACCTAGCAGGAGAACTTGGAACGATGCACAATTGTATTTACACTGCATTTCCATGATCCCTCTCAGCCGCCCGCCAGATGTCATCTGGGATGTCACCTATGCGTGCCCGCTGCGCTGCACGCACTGCTACTCGGAATCCGGGCGACGCGCGTCTCGGCAGCTGAGACACGAGGAGATGCTGCGCGTGGCGGATGCGCTCATCTCGCTGCGGCCCTCGTCGGTGCAGCTCAGCGGCGGCGAGCCGATGCTCGTCAAGGGGCTGGTCCAGCTCGCCGAGCGCTTCCAGCAGGCAGGCATCTCGGTGGCGCTCTACACGAGCGGCTGGCTGATGACGCCGGAGATTGTCCCAGAGCTGTTCCGGGTGTTCTCGCAGATCCACGTCAGCGTGGACGGAGCGACGGCGCGCGTCCACGAGGCCATCCGCGGCCGGGTCGGCGGCTTCGAGCGCGCCATGCGAGCGCTCACCCTCCTGGACGCCGCGGCGCGCGAGGAGCGGGAGCGCACCGGCAGGTCCGTCACCTTCGGCGTGGACTGCGTGGTGGTGCGCAGCAACCTCCACCAGCTGGAGGCGTTCTGCACGGACCTGGTGCCGCGCTTCCCGGAGCTGAAGTTCCTCTTCTTCGGGGTGGCCATCCCCTCGGGGCTGGCGAGCCGGCAGGGCTTCGCCGAGCGCGAGCTGCTGACGGAGGAGCAGCGGCAGCGGCTGATGAACCCGGACTTCGTGGGGCACCTGCGCTCGCTCGTCCCGCCCTCGGTGCGCATCCGCGTGTCCGACGGCATGGCGCTGCAGATGCACCCGGAGCACCTGGCCCGCGGCCGGGCGGCCCGCTACTCGATGCAGGTGGAGCCCGACGGCGCCGTGCGCGGCATGGCCATCTACGAGGGCACCGTGGGCAGCCTGCTGGAGGAGCCCGCGCAGGTGCTCTGGGAGCGAGTGCTCGCGCGGCCGCATGATCCGTTCGTGGCGGAGACCTTGAGCCCCGTGCGCACGCGGCAGGAGTGGGCGGAGGCGGTGCGCCGCATCGACTACCACTTCGGCACCGAGGAGGTGCGCGCCCGGATCGACCGCCGGCCGGAGTTCCCCACCCCGCGCCCGCCCATCACCGTGCTGGAGCCGGCCGTGGACTGGGCCAAGACGTCGGAGCTGCCCTCGGTGGAGCCGGAGCACCCCGCCCTGGAGGCCTCGGGGCTGGAGTCGAAGCTGGAGTTGGAGCGCCCGTCGCTGACGTGAGGCCGCAGGCGCTCCCCTGCCCTCACTCCGGGGGCAGGGTGATGGTGATGAGCGTGCCCACGCCGGGCTGACTCTCGGTGCGCAGCGTGCCGCCCAGGCTGGTGATGATGGCGTGGCTCACCGACAGCCCCATGCCCAGGGCGTTGGGGCGCGTGGTGAAGAAGGGCTCGAAGATGCGCGCCATCACCTCGGGCGTCATCCCCACGCCGGTGTCCTGCACCTCGACGATGATCTCCCCGGCGGGGCTGGCGCGGGTGCTCACGCGCAGCACGTTGCGCGCCGCGTCCCGGTCGGACATGGCCTGCACGGCGTTGAGCAGCACGTTGAGGAACACCTGGCCCAGTCGCGCCTCGTCCGCCTCCACCAGCGGCACGGGCTGGAAGTCCTTCTCCAGGCGGGCGCGGTGGCGCAAGTCGTTGCGCACCAGCTTCAGGCTGTCCTCCAGCACCTGCTGCACGTCCACCCAGGCGCGGTGGGTGGGGGGCTCGCGCACCAGCAGGTGCAGATCCTGGACGATGACGCGCAGCCGGTCCGCGCCGTCCCAGGACTCGGTGAGCGCCTCCAGCACCTCGTCGAACTCCTCCAGCGTCTCCTCGCGCCGCTCGGTGCGCAGCGCCTGGCGCAGCCGGTTGATCTCCTCGCGAGCGAAGGAGAGGTTGGCCATGAGGTAGGCCAGGGGGTTGTTCATCTCGTGGCCCACCCGGGCGGCCAGCGAGCCCAGGGCGGCCATGCGATCGGCGTGGAGCAGGCGCGCCTCCATCTGCTTGCGCGCCGTCACGTCCTTGGCGAACACGCGGATGACGCCGGCCTCCTCCATGGAGAAGACCACCAGCTCCCAGTGCTGCTTGGCGACCTCCACCACGGGCGGGGAGCTGCCGGACTCCTCGCGCTGGAGCCACGCCTGCGCGGCGCCCACCAGCGGGTGCTGCGAGCCGAGCACCATCAGGTCCGGGAAGGCCTTGTGCGCGGCGGGGTTGGCGTAGTGCAGGGTGCCGTTCTGCCCCAGCTCCAGCATGGGCTCGGGGTGGAGCAGCGGGAAGGAGGCCAGCCGGTACAGCTCCGTCTCCAGGGCGTGCTGCTCGGTGATGTCGCGCACCAGCAGGACGGTGCCCGGGGCGGGCTCGCCAGGCGCCGCGGACAGGGGCGAGGCCTCGGCGGCGTACAGTCGCGAGTCCCCGCCCGTCTCCAGGCGGTACTCGGCCCGGCCGGCGATGCCGTGGTGGCGCGCCTCGCGGGCGAGCGCCTGCAGCGGGGCGGCCGCCTCGGCGGGCAGCACCTGCATCAGCGTCTGGCCCTCCCGGCCGTGGAAGTCCTGTCCGAAGACGGCGCCCGCGGAGGCGCACAGGCGCAGGAAGCGCTCCTCGCGATCCAGCTCCGCCGCCAGGAACTCGGCGCGCTGGGCCTGCAGCGCCGGGGGCCGCTGGGCCTGCGTGGCCAGCGCGAAGCCATCGATCATGAAGAGGCCGAGCAGCGGCTGCAGCCCCTCCTGGGTGAGCCCGGTGAGCGCGGCCACCATGCTGGCCGCATCCGCCTCCGACAGCCGCCGGGTGAGGATGATGCCGTCCGAGAGGGTGGGCTCGGTGTAGCCGAAGGTGGTGAGCAGGTGCTCGGAGGCGCCCACGCGCTGGGCCAGGCCGGCGCGCACGGTGACTTCGTCCGGGTGGGTGGTGAACAGCGAGGTGACGTCCGCCTCGCCATGGAGCACGGCGAGCAGGGCGTTGCGGTAGCTGCCCACGAAGCGCTGCTCGGCGAAGACGTCCTCGAGCACCAGGCCCCGGGCCTCCAGGTGGCGGCGGGCCAGCAGGTAGCCGCCGGTGGACAGCGGCGCCACCCAGGCGGCGCGAGTGCCCTTCAGCGACTCCAGGGTGACGGGCTTGTCGGCCCGGCAGATGAGGGCGGCGTGGTAGTACAGGCGCCCGGCCCGGACGGCGCGCAGCACCGCGTGGGCCTGGGGCTCGAAGGCGTTGCACTGCTCGGCGGTGGCCCAGGCCATGTCCACGCGGCCCGCGGCCAGCTCCTGCTCCACCATCTCGTAGGTGCGCGCCACCTCGACCACGATGGGACGGCCGGCTCTCTGGGAGAGCAATCTCCCGAAGAACTCGATCCTCACGTGCTCCTTGACCTCACCCAGGGAGGGATAGATGAGGAATCGGATGGGAGGACTCAGCGATGACAAACCGTTCTCCTGCCCCAGGGTCTCCCGCGGACCCGACGCTGCAATTATCGGAGCATGCCGAACGTCCCGCCGCGAATACACGATGATCTCGGCTCCCCGACTCAACCTGCTTCACCCGGAGCGTAATACCAGGGGCTGAGAAGAAGTCACGGTTGACCCCGCTGGGGCCGATTTCACCATCGGGTGACGCCTTGGGGGGTGGGATGTACCCCGGTCTTCCCAGGGGCTCAGTGGAGCTTGGGAGTGCGTGCTCCGGCCTCGCGCGCCACGCGGGGCTTGGGCGTCACCATGCGGGCGATGCCGTAGAAGAGTTGATCCTCGGTGTAGACCTTTCTCACGCGCGAGTGACCTGGGACATAGGAAGAGCCGGGGCGCTCCAGCCACTGGAGCACCCGCACCTCGCCGCGGTGGGCGAAGGCGGCCTTGAGCTCGGGGGGACACTCCTTGAGGTAGCGGCGCACCAGGGGCCGGAGGCGACGGGCGAAGTACTTGCCCAGCACGTCGTGCCGCCGCCCGGCGTGCAGCGTCCCGTCGAAGCGGCGCGAGCAGTGGAACAGCTCGTGGATGACGGTCTCGATGCGGGCCTTGGCGGTGGAGCCGCGGAAGAAGAGCGGGCGCAGGGTGATGCAGTAGAGCATCCGCCGGCCGCGGATGCGGATGACGGGCTTGCGGCGGCCGGTCCGGTCCGTGCTCTTGCCGCCGCGGAAGCACAGGGGCTTGACGGTGCCGCGCGAGGCCCGACGCGCTTCTCCGGCCACCACGAGGATGCGGCTGGCCCTCACGTGGCCGAACTCCGGCATACGGGTGGCGATGTCGCGGATGAGGGCGCGGAGCGCCTTGTTGAAGTTGGGGCGGCGTGGGGCCACGAGTGGTGGACAGTCTAGCGGAAATCCTCTTGGGAGCAGCCCGCCAGCCCCTCACAATGTTGGCCTGTGAAGCCCTCTACCCTCTCCAAGACCCTGGTCCCCGCCCTGCTGGGCGCTCTCTGGCTCGGCTGTGCCTCGGCCCCCGCTCGGCCGGAGACGCCCCCCGCCCTCACCCTCCAGGAGGCCACCGTGCCCACCCAGGGGCTGACGGAGGCCACCGTCCGCTACGCCGGCCAGGTGGTGAGCCCCGTGCCCGGCGTCATCGAGAAGGCCGACTACGAGCTCGTCTCCGACGGGCAGGTGGTGAAGACGGGGACGGCCTCGCTCGACGTCCCGGTGACGCCCAACCAGCCCACCTCCTTCTCCTTCGAGGAGCGCGCCGCCTACGTGCGCGGCCCGGACGACCTGAAGGCGATGAGCGAGCGGGGCGGCTCGCTGCTGCTGGCGCTGCGCGGCACGCTGACGGTGCGCTCGGGCCAGCAGGTGGAGACGCTGCCGTTCGCCGCTTCGCGCTCGGTGCGGGTGCCTCGGCTGCCGGAGGTGGTGCTGGAGAGCATGGACGCGGCGCGCTACTCGGACACGGAGGTGGGCCTCACCTTCCGGGTGGGGGTGAAGAACCCCAACCCCTTCCCGCTGCGCCTGGACCAGCTCACCTATGAATTGCAGGTGAATGGCAAGTCGCTGGGCACCGGCCAGCTGACCAAGGCGGACACCGTGGACGCGTCCGCCACGGGCGTCTATCCGCTGGAGGCCTCGGTGTCGGCCGCCACGTGGGGCCCGGAGGTGAAGAAGCTCATCGCCAAGAACGTGCTCACCTACACGCTCGCGGGCCAGCTGAAGGGCCCGCTGCTCGAGCAGCCGTACTCGCTCATCGGGGACGTGCGGCTCAACGTCTCCAAGTAGCGGCCGGCTCCCGGTAGGCTTCGGCCGTGCCCATCTACCTGCTCGATCCCGAGGATCCGGAGGCCTTCCCCCCGCCCGAGAAGGCGGACCGCAGCGGCGTGCTGGCGGTGGGTGGCGACCTGAGCCCGGAGCGGCTGCTGTCCGCGTACTCGCGCGGCATCTTCCCCTGGCCCGTGGAGGGCCAGCCCCTGCTGTGGCACTCGCCGGATCCGCGCTTCGTGCTGGAGCCGGCGAAGCTCCACGTGGGCCGCAGCCTGCGCAAGACGATGAAGGCGGGCACCTACGAGGTGCGCTGGGACACGGCCTTCGCGGAGGTCATCGCCGCGTGCTCGGAGACGCCGCGGCCCGGCCAGGCGGGCACGTGGATCACCGACGAGATGCGCGAGGCGTACATCACGCTGCACCGGCTGGGCTTCGCGCACTCCATCGAGTCCTGGGAGGGAGGCCGGCTGAAGGGGGGCCTCTATGGCGTCTCGCTGGGCGCGGCCTTCTTCGGCGAGAGCATGTTCGCGCACGGGCCGGACGCCTCGAAGGTGGCCTTCGCGACGGCCGTGGAGCGCTTCGCACAGTGGGGCTTCCACTTCGTGGACTGCCAGGTGGAGACCGAGCACCTGGCCCGCTTCGGCGCCGAGCACTGGCCCCGCCGCCGCTTCCTCACCGCGCTGAAGAAGGCGCTCGGGGAGCCCACCCGCCGCGGGCCGTGGACCTGAGGCTCAGTCCGAGGCGGAGGCGCCCTCGCGGCTCCTGAGCTTCTGGGCACGCGCCTCGCGGAGGAGCTGTCGGGCCACCTCCTCGGCGGAGCGCGGCTTGCCACACTCCTCGGGCTTCACGTCCTGCATGTAGAGGACAGGCCTGGGCGCGCAGACGGGGACGTTCCGGGAGGGAGTGGCGAGCACCGCCTGGAGGAGCCGCTCCGCCTCGCTCCAGTCCTTCTCGTCCCTGGCGAGGAGGGCGAGCCGGAGCATGCCCTCGAGGAGCAGCGAGTCGGTGCCGAGCCGCCGGAGGATGCCCGACTCTTCCAGCCCCGCCACGCCGATGCTGTACAGCCGGGTGGCCAGCTCCCGGTCCTGGAGCTGCTCGGCCATCAGCCCGAGCATGATCAACGCCTCGGGACAGCCGCTGCGCAGCTCGCCCTCGGTGCTGGAGGGCAGCTCGAGCAGGGCCGCGCTCGCCTTTCCGGCCGAGCGCAACAGGCGCTCCAGGCTCCGCGCGGCCCGGGCGCGGGTCGGCTCGCCGGGGTCCGCGCAGAACGGCACCGTCTGCCAGAAGTCCTGGAGGGCCTCGAGCCCGTTCATCAACACGGGAAAAGCGCTCTGGGTGCGCAGCAGCTCATCGCGCTGGACGAGCGTCTCGGCGAGCTGCCTGGCGGTCCCTCCCTGCTCGTAGAGGTGCACGAGGGCGAACATCCGGGCGTATGGGGAGGGGTGGGGCTGCTCGAACATCTTCAAGGCGTAGGCCCCCGCCTCCTCGGGCATCCGACTGGAGAGCGCGCGGAGGATGGCGACGTCCCGCTCCGGCTCCGCGAAGGCGAGCCGGCGCAGGAACTGGAGGTCCAGCTCGGCGCCGGTGGAGCCCAGCGCCGTCACGGCGATGGGGAGGATGGCGCGCGGCGTCTTGGGATCGCCCAGCACATCCATCCAGAAGCGGGGAACCTCGTATATCACCTTCGAGCGGTCCTCCCGGGAGGTGCCCCAGAGCTCGTCCACGATGCGCAGGCGGGTGAGCGGATCCTCTTCCTGGCGGTACAGCTTGATGAGCTCCATCGGGGGCCTGGAGAGCACCGCGGGAAACCGGTCCATCTGCCCCAGGGAGGAGATCACGAAGGCGACGTACCGGGACTCGCGGGAGAAGCCGACCGGAGCCCCGACGGGGACCACGAAGGAGAAGGTGCTGCCCTCCACCTCCAGCTGGTCCGCCCACGCCTTGTCCCCGCATCGCTCCCAGTCGCGGGGGATCCGCGCGATCTCGGAGCGGGTCAGCACGTTCTCGAAGGGCCAGGAGCCGAGCGTCTCGCCGGCACTGCCATGAAGCACGAACTTCGCGCGAGGCCGGCTGATGACCAGGACGGCGGTCCCGTCATGGGAGATGAGGACGTCCTCGGAGGGCAGGAGCTGATCGACGGTGTGACTCCAGAGGACCTTCCCCGATCGCCGGTCCCGGAGGCCGAGCCGGGCGTCGGTGATGACCCCCGGTGCGGACTCCTTCATGCTCAGCTCGAAGCGTCCATCCGGCGAGCGCTTCGTCCAGGACTTGAGCTCCGGCGGACGGCACGCCAGCGCCACACGGGGCCCGATGAGGACCAGGACCGCCAGCACCAGGCACCAGGGCATCGAGCGTCGAGCCATGGCCCCGAGGCTAGCCTTGCTCGGTGAGCCCTGTCACGGCGCGGCCGGGTCGCCTTGTCGGCCGAAGCCGCCGGGCACCACGTAGACATAGATGGGGGTGCGGTACAGGTCATCGACCACGAGCGTGCGCAGCGGCTTCCAGCCTCGCAGCGCGAAGGTGTGGCTGAGGACGCGTGTGCCGGGAGACAGCTCCGCCAGCAGCTTGGGAGCCAGCCGGCTCATGGCGCCCGGGTAGAGGTAGGAGACGACGACCGCCGCGCCCGAGAACGAGGCCCGAAGGAAGTCCTGGCGCCGGAGCTCGAGGTTGGCGCGAGGCGCGAGGCGCTGACGCAGCCAGCAGAAGGCGAACGGGAGCGGAGACAGCTCGAAGGCCACCACCTTCGCCCGAGGGCAGCGGTCCGCCAGGGCGAAGGCGAGCGTCCCCCACCCGGCGCCGAGCTCGAGGATGGTGCCCTCGAGGTCCGGCTCGAGCAGGGGCAGCAGCTGGCGGCGGACCTTGCCCAGGGTGGGCATGGGGGAGATGCCGGTCCTCAGCGTATAGAGGACGATGGACAGCATCCCTCCGAGGAGGAGGGCCCCCAGGAGCAGGCCGAGCGCTCCCGTCACTTCGTCGGCGCCCCGCGCTTGCGCTTGCCGGGTGTCCGCGGCTCCTCGGTCGGTGCCGCCCCCGCGTCCACGGGCCCGGTGCCCGCGTCGGGTGTAGCCTCTGGCGTGAGGACCTTCACACGGTCCTCCAGCGGGACGCGGCCCACGGACTGGCGGAACAGCTCCCAGAGGGCGCGCCGGTGGGCCTCGGGGGTGGACGTCCCCTGAAGGACGATGCCCGCGCCGCTGTAGCGCGCCTCCAGCCCCAGCTCCTTCAAGCGGTCCGTCACGGCCGAGAGCTGCTCCTGGAGCATGGGCAGCTCGAAGGTGACCTCCAGCTCTCGCGCCAGCCAGGCATCCGTCTGGAAGAGGGACAGGAGGGCCTTGCGACAGGCGCTGTCCTTCACGGTGGCGAGGAGCAGGCGCTCGGAGCCCTCGTTGGCCTGGAGCCCGGGACAGGCCTTGCGGGCGGCGGCGAGCAGCTCCGGCGCGGGCTCGGGCGTGTGGCGGGAGCCCGGCGCGGTGACGACGAGGCGCCAGACGCCCATCTTGCCCTCGGCATAGAGGAGCATGAGGGTGCTCCCGGGGCGCTTGCCGGTGATGAGCAGCTCGTTGCTGCCGGAGAGCAGCTCCACGGTGGCCACGGAGGGGTCCTCCACGTCCACCCAGTCCACGGCGGTGAGCTTGTGGAAGCGGTCCGCCCCGGTCTCCACGGGAAAGACGAGGTCCACCGGCCATGCGAGGGCTTGCAGGGGCAGGAACAGGAGAGCGGCAAGCAGGACGCCCCCCAGCCCCGTCCTGAAGGGCACAGGTGCGAACATCGGGCCTCCGGCGAAGTGGTGTGACCCCTTAGCACAGGTTAAGAAGGGGGCTCCATGCCTACCTGGGCCCTCTGGGTCGCCTGTCTGGCCCTCTGCCTCCTGCGCGCGCTCGTCGCCGCCGCCGAGTCCGCTCTCTACGGTACGTCCGACATGCGGGCGCAGGAGCTGGCGGAGACGAACGGCCGTGCCGGAAAGCGGGTGCTGCGCCACAAGACGGAGCGCGAGGCCACCGCCACGGCGCTGCGCCTGGGCAGCGTGCTGAGCGGCTTCCTGGCCGCGGCGATCGGCGCCCTGGCGCCCCCGCGGATGCTGGACTTCAACCGCCTGGGAGACGACGCGTGGCTGCCGGTGGCCACGGTGACGGCGGGAGCGCTCTTCGTGGGCGTGCTGGCCAGCCTGATGGAAGTGACGATGCGCGGCCTGGCCAACGCGGGCGCGGATCGCTGGGCCCTGCGGCTATCGGGGCTCGTCTCGGTGCTGGTCATCCTGTTCTACCCGCCCATGCGGGTGCTGCTGGGGGTGCTCAACCTGATGGCGCGCACCTTCGGGCGCACGCTGCGCTTCGAGCCGCCCCCGCCGCCGCTGGAGGAGCTGGAGAAGCTGCTGACGGCGCAGGCGGCCAACAACGAGGTGGACAAGAGCGCCCCGCAGCTCATCCGCTCCATCTTCGAGCTGTCCGACAAGCGCTGTCGGGACGTGATGGTGCCGCGCACGGAGGTCATCACGGTGGAGATGTCCACCCAGCCCACGGAGGTGCTGCGGCTGTTGGCGGAGGAGAACCACTCGCGCATCCCGGTGTACCGGGACGACGTGGACCACATCGTGGGCATCCTGCACGCACGGGACTTGATTCCCCTGCTCCAGCACCCGGAGCTCATCGTGTTGCAGGACGTCATCCGCCCGGCCAACTTCGTGCCGTGGATGAAGCCGATTGGCGATCTGCTGCGCGAAATGCAGAAGAAGCGCATCCACATGGCGATGGTGGTGGATGAGTACGGCGGCTTCATGGGCATCGTCACGCTGGAGGACATCCTCCGGGAGATCGTCGGCGACATCGGCGACGAGTTCGAGGTGGACGAGAAGCAGGTGGAGAAGCAGTCCGACGGCAGCTTCCTGGTGGACGCGGCGCTGGAGGTGGAGCAGTTCACGCAGACGTTCGGCTTCGAGCTGCCGGAGGGAGACTTCGACACGCTGGGAGGCTTCCTCTCGTCGCTGGCGGGCCACCTGCCGGACGTGGGCGAGCGCTTCACCTACGGTGGGCTGCAGTTCACCGTGGCGGCGAAGGAAGGCGCGCGCATCGACCGGGTGCGCGTGGTCCGGCTGAAGGCGAGCGCCGCCACCAAGGAGAAGGACGCCCGGGGGGATGGAAAGGCCGAGCTGGCGTCAGGAGACAGCCGCGCCGAGCCGGCCACGGGAGAAGGCCGCTCCGAGCCGCCGCCGACCGTGAAGGTCTGAGCACCTCACCCGCTCCGGTCAGGATGCGCAGGACATCCTCGGCCCGAGCCCTGGCCAGCCCTTCCGCCAGCAGCTCGAGCGTTCGCTGGAACGGATTTCTACCCTGCTACATCAGGCGGAGAGCCTCGTACAGCCTCCCCCCTGAGGCGCCCTGCTCACTCCAACATCGGCTCGGGAGGCGGCAGCCAGGGCAGCTCCATGATGCGCTCCACGCGGAAGGGCGCACGGCGCTCCGTCCTCGGGCCATAGCGCAGCAGGGCTCCACCGTTCAGCTGCACCCGGTGCGAGACATGGGACGCCGTCCCCGGCGCCCCCTGGGACACGAGCGGGAAGGACACCTCCACCGGGTGCGCCTGCCCATCGTCACTGAGCGGCACCTCCAGCTGCTGGAGCCCCTCGGCCAGCCGCCGCCCGTCCACCGCCAGCTCGAAGTCCACCCCGACGAGCAGCGCCAGGTCCGAGGACGGGTTGCGCACCTCCAGCTTCAGCGCCAGCAGGCCCGTGCCGTCCGGCGCGAAGCGCAGCTCCAGCGCCTCCACCCGCACCGCCGCGTCATAGGCCTCGGGCCGCCAGGGCACCCCACGGCACCCGGCGAGCAGCATCAACCCCAGCACCACCCAGAGCGCGCGCATCACCCGCCCAGCAGCGGCCGCAGCGCCTCCACCGAGAGCGGCCAGCCGGCCCGCTGGGCCAGCACCTCGAGCGCCTTGATGAACTCCGCGGCCGTCTGGTACCGGCGCGTCCTGTCCGCGAACAGCGCCTTGCGCACCACCTGCACCGCGTAGTCCGGCATGCCCAGGTTGAGCGAGGACAGCAGCGGCGCCCGCGCATCCCTCACCCGCAGCATCAGCTCCGCCTCGCCCCCCTGCTCCGTGCCGTACAGCCGCCGGTTGGCGAACAGCTCCCAGAGGATGACGCCCACCGCGTACAAATCACTGCGCGCGTCCACCGACTGCCCCAGCACCTGCTCCGGGCTCATGTACGCCACCGTGCCGCGCAGCGCGCCCGCCTCGCCCGCCATCACCCCGTCCACCTCCGCCACGCCGAAGTCGGTGAGCTTCACGTCCCCCTGCACCCCCAGGAGGATGTTGGTGGGGTTCACGTCCCGGTGGACGATGTTGGCGCCGTTCTCCCCCACCTTCGCCCGGTGGATGTAGTCCAGCGCCTTGAGCACGCACCAGGCGATGTAGCAGGAGGCCTCCGGCGGCATCGAGGTGCCCACCTTCATGAGCAGCCCCTGCATGAACGCCAGCGTCCGGCCGCTCACCAGCTCCTGCACCATGAGGTAGTCCGGCCCCGCCTTGAAGAGCCGGAACGTCCGCACGATGTTCGGGTGGCGCAGCCGCACCGTGAGCTTCGCCTCGTCCACGAAGGACTTCACGTACGCCGCGTCCGCCCGGAACGACGGGTGGAGCCGCTTGAGCACGACCTCCTCGGGCTCGCCCGGCGAGCGCTGGGTCGTGGGCCGGGCACGGGCCTGGTACACCTCGGCCATGCCGCCCACTGCCAGGCGGCCGATGACTTCGTACCCTCCCAACTCCAGTGCTTCCGCCACGATCGTGAGCCTACCGCGCCTGACCCCGCCCTACTATTCCTTGCGCAGGGTGAAGAAGAGAGTCTCATATCTCCGGGCAGAGACCGCCCAGGAGAAATCCCGCTCCATGCCCCGCCGCCGGAACGCCTCCAGCCGGGGCGGGTCCGCATAGAGCGCCAGCCCCCGGCGGATGGCCGCCAGCAGGGCCGCCGGGTGGAACGCCTCGAAGAGGATGCCGTTGCCGTCCAGGCCCCCCTCCACCGTGTCCACCAGCCCACCCGTCGCCCGGACGATGGGCACCGTCCCATACCGCAGGGAGTACATCTGGTTGAGGCCACACGGCTCGTAGCGGCTGGGCATCACGAAGAAGTCCGCCCCCGCCTCCACCAGGTGGGACAGGCCCCGGTCGAAGCCGATGTGGACCCCCACCTGCTTCGGGAAGCGCGCCCGCAGCGCCCGCAGCCCCTCCTCGTAGTGCCCCTCGCCGCTGCCCACCGCCACGAAGCGCAGGTCCGCCTGCAGCGCCGTGGGCAGCACGTCCATGAGCAGATCCACCCCCTTCTGCCACGCCAGCCGGCTGACGATGCCCAGCACCGGCGCCTCGTCATCCGGCAGCCCCATGCGCCGGAGCAGCTCGCGCTTGCACACCGCCTTGCCGGACATGTCCCCCGGGCTGTAGCGCGCTGGCAGCAGGGTGTCCGTCGCCGGGTCCCACTCGTGCGCGTCGATGCCGTTGACGATGCCGACCAGCCGCCCCTGGTGCCGCCGCAGCAGCCCGTCCAGGTTGCAGCCCAGCTCCGGCGTCTGGATCTCCCTGGCGTAGGTGGGCGACACGGTGGTGATGGCGTCCGCGAACGTCAGGCCCGCCTTGAGGAAGTTCACCGTGTCGTAGAACTCGACGCCGTCATGGGCGGTGAACAAGTCCCACGGCAGCCCCAGCTCCCCCATGATGTCCTTGCCGAACTGCCCCTGGTAGGCCAGGTTGTGGATCGTCATGACGCAGCGCGCCCGAGACAGCGGGGTGTGCTGGAAGCCGCGCCGCAGCGCCACCGCCGCCAGCCCCGTCTGCCAGTCGTTCAGGTGGACGATGTCCGGGATGAACTGAAGCCGCTGGGCCGCCTGGAGCGCGCCCATGCTCAGGTAGGCATAGCGCTGGTGGTTGTCGCCGAACTCGCCGAAGGCATCCCCGTAGATGCCGGGGCGCCCGAAGAACCGCTCGTTCTCCAGGAAGAGCACCTCGTGGCGCTCGGCCTGGCGGACGGCGAGGATGGGGCCCCCCTGCTCGCCGAAGGGAAAGCGCAGCCGCACGGAGTGCCCGGTCGGGGTCAGCCGAGGATCCTTCACGTCCGCGTAGCGCGGGGTGACCACCTTCACGTCATGGCCGAGCGCGGCCAGCGCCGCCGGCAGGGCGCCGGCCACGTCCCCGAGTCCGCCCGTCTTGGAGAAGGGGGCGACCTCGGAGGCGATGAACAGGATCTTCATGCCCGAACCATGCCGTGTAGGGCCTGTGAGTCAACCTTAAGAAGAAGCGTGTCGCCGGTCTTCCCTGGGCGAGCGGGATTGTTAGGGTGGCCCCATGGAACTGCCCCAGGACCCCATCGAGCGCTTCGCCGTCCTCTACGAGCAGGCGAAGAAGGCCATCCCCGTGGACCCGAACGCGATGATCGTCGCCTCGGTGGGAGATGACGGCCGGCCCTCGGCCCGGGTGGTGCTGCTCAAGGACTTCGATGCCCGGGGCTTCGTCTTCTTCACCAACCTCGAGAGCCGCAAGGGCCGGGAGCTGCGCGGCCACCCCGCCGCGGCGCTCGTCTTCTACTGGCAGCCGCTCGAGCGGCAGGTGCGGGTGGAGGGGCGCGTGGAGACTGTCTCGGAGGAGGAGGCGGACGCGTACTTCCAGAGCCGGCCCCGGGGCAGCCAGATCGGCGCCTGGGCGAGCCACCAGAGCCAGCCGCTGCCCTCGCGCCAGGTGCTGGAGGAGCGGGTGGAGTCCCTCACCCGCCAGCACGAGGGGAAGACCATTGCCCGGCCGCCCCACTGGTCTGGCTTCCGGGTCGTCCCGGACCGTATCGAGTTCTGGCAGGCCCGCCCCAGCCGCCTGCACGAGCGCATCGTCTACACGCGCACCGGCGACGGCTGGAGCACCGAGATCCTCTACCCGTGAGCGCCAGCCCCCGGCCCCTACCAGGGCACTTCCTTGCCCTGGTAGTCCAGAAACCGGCCGCTGTTGGCCAGGGTGAGCTCGTCTATCACCCGCAGCATCCCCTGCACGGACTCCTCGGCGCGCGTGGGAGCGATCTTCCCTCCCAGGTCGGTCTGCACCCACCCTGGATTGAGGACGGCGGTGATGAGCCCCTGCTCATGGAAGTCCACGGCCATGGTGCGCATGCCCGCGTTGAGCGCGGCCTTGGACATGCGGTAGGCGTACGCCCCGCCCGCGAAGCCGTAGACGCCCACCGGCGTGTTGTCCGCCAGCGAGGCCATGCGCGTGGTCAGGTGGATGATCTTCCGCGTGCCGCCCTTGAGCACGTTGGGGATCAGCGCGGAGGACAGGCGCATGGGACCAATGGCGTTGGTCTCCATCACGCGCGCCATGTCCTCGAAGTCCACCTCGGCAAAGGCGTTCCACTTGCCGCCGATGCCCGCGTTGTTGATCAGCACGTCGATGGGCGATCCGCTCAGCGTGGTGGCGAAGGCCCGCACGCTGTTGGGGTCCGTGACATCGAGGGTGTGGATGCGCAGGCGACCACCCGCCTCTCGCGCCAGGGAGGCCAGCTGCCGGGCCTCCGAGGGGACGCGAGCCCCAGCTTCGACGGTGTCGCCACGTGCGAGAAGTTGTCGGACGAATTCGAGGCCAATGCCGCGACTGGCCCCTGAGATGGCGTAGCGCATACATGTATTAAGACGCTTCACTGGCTGTAGGTACAACCGATGGGACCCTTGACCCGAGTGACCTACACGGAAGAAGTCAAAACGGATCCAGGAGTAACGGAAACATGACCGTTGTCGCCATCGTTGGAGGGGGAATTACCGGTCTCGCCTTGGCTTACCGTTTGCGATCCCGTGGGAAGGATGTGGTCTTACTGGAAGGTGAGACCCGCCTGGGAGGCAACATCCAGACGAGGAGACGTGATGGGTTGTTGACGGAAGCAGGACCCAACAGCTTCCTCGACAAGGAGCCCGCCACGCGAGAGCTGGCGGCGGCAGTGGGCGTGGAGGATCGGATCCGCGCGGCGGATCCGGCGGCGAAGGCGCGCTACCTCTACACGCGAGGGCGACTGCGCGCGGTGCCCGCGTCTCCGCCGGCGTTCCTCAAGTCGGACATCCTGCCGCTGGGCGCGCGCCTGCGCGTGGTGGCGGAGCTCTTCACGGGCCGTGTCTCCGGGGAGGTGGACGAGTCGCTGGGTGCCTTCGGGCGGCGCCACCTGGGGACGACGGCGACGGCGACGCTGCTGGACGCGGTGCAGACGGGCATCTACGCGGGGGACATGGAGGCGCTGAGCGTGGGCGCCACCTTCCCGCAGCTGACGAAGCTGGAGCGCGAGCACCGCAGCCTCATCCTGGGAGCCATCCGCACCCAGGGCGCGCAGCGCAAGGCGCTGCCGGCGGGCGGCCCGGCGAAGCTGCGCGGTGCGTTGAGCACCTTCGACGGAGGCCTGCAGACGCTGGTGGACGGCCTGGCGACGATGCTGGGGCCAGCGGTGCACACGGGCGCGAAGGTGGAGGGGCTCCAGCCGGGCCATGGCGGCTGGCGCGTCTCGGTGCGCGAGCACGGGCGGCAGGCGGAGCTGATGGCCTCGCGGGTGGTGCTGGCGACGCCCGCGTATGTGACGGCGGGGCTGCTGCGGCCGCTGGACGAGCCGCTCTCGGCGCTGGTGGAAGGCATTGCCTACGCGCCCATCGCCGTGGTGCACCTGGCGTATGCGCCGGGCAGCACGCCGGCGCCGGACGGCTTCGGCTTCCTGGTGCCGGGACTGGAGAAGCGGCGCCTGCTGGGCGCCATCCATGCGTCCACGGTGTTCCCCTTCCGCGCCGAGGGAGGGCACGTGCTCTACACCTGCATGGTGGGTGGTGCACGGCGGCCGGACCTGGTGAAGCTGGACGAGGAGGCGCTGGTGACGCTCGCGCGGGAGGAGCTGAAGGAGCTCGCGGGCGTGACGGCGAGCCCCGTCTTCGCGGAGGCCATCCGCTGGCCGCGCGGCATTCCCCAGTACAACGTGGGGCACCTGGAGCGGGTGGCCTCCATCGACGCGGCGCTGGCGCGGCTGCCCGGGCTGCACCTGGCGGGCAACGCCTACAAGGGCGTGGGGATCAACGACTGCATTCGCAATGCCTTCGCGCTGGGCGACATGCTGGCGTAGCGACCGCTCACCCCGCTCCCGCGACCGTTCAGCCCGTTCCCAGCCACGTCGGGGCCGAGCGGCATCATCCTCACTCCATCGCGCCGTCCCGGAGTGAGCCATGACCTCGATCTCGATGCCGCTGCTGGTTCTCTGCGCCGTCCTCCTCTTCCCGCTGGTGCTCGTGGGCTCCCTCGTCATGGACCTGACCGAGGCGGAGGTGGAGCCGTGAACAGCAAGCGCCTGCTGGACCTCGCCCTGCTGCTGCCGTTCGTGCCCTTCTTCGGGCTGGGCGTGGGCGTGCTCGCCCTGGCCGTGCTGCTCATGGACGGCCGGCCCGTGTTCTTCACCCAGCCCCGGCTGGGCCAGGGACGCCGGGTGTTCCGCATCTTCAAGCTGCGCACCATGACGTGCGAGCCAGACATGCGGGCCCGGCGCCCGACGCGGCTCGGCCACCTGCTGCGCCACCACGGGCTGGACGAGCTGCCCCAGCTCTTCAACGTCCTCATCGGTGACATGAGCCTGGTCGGCCCCCGGCCCCTCACCCCCGAGGACGCCGAGCGGCTGATCGCCGCGCACCCTCCCCTGGCGGCCCGCTTCGAGGTGCCGCCGGGCATCACCGGGCTGGCGCAGGTGTGCCAGGCCCGGGGGGCGGCGCTCACGGCGCAGCTGGATGCCGAGTATGCTCGGACCCGGAGCGCCTCCGTGGACATCCGCATCCTCCTCCGCACCACCTGGATCAACGTCGTCGGCAAGCGCCGGGGTGCGCGCCCGTTGCCGCCGCACCTCGTGCCGAGATGAGCGAGTCCCCGGAAGGCTCCATCGTCCGCGCCACCCTGCGCGGCCTCATGGCTCCCAAGCGGCTGGCGCCGCTGCTGCTGGTGTCGGCGTCGCTCGTGTTCGCCCAGGGCCGGTTCAGCAGGGATCCGCTGGCCGTCCCCCTGGGCATCATGCTGTGCGTGCTGTTCGTCGCGGTGGCCCCCGTCTCCTACCGCGTCCTGTTCCCCGAGGGCCTCGAGTTCAGCCACGGCGGCGTGCGGCTGCTGCTCTACGGAGCGGTGGGCAGCGGGGTGGTGCTGTCCTCGGGCTACGTGCTGCCGAAGCTCCTGCGCATGGCGCCGACCTTCCTCACCCAGCCGGTGAACCTGGCCGTCTGCGGCGCCCTGTACCTGGTGGGCGGGTGGGGCCTGGGGCGGGACATCGGCTTCGAGGAGTCCCTGGCCCGGGAGCGCGCGCGGGCCGCCCGACTCGAGCTCGAGGCCGAGCAGGCCCAGCTGCTGGCGCTGCGCAGCCACCTGGATCCGCACTTCCTCTTCAACACGCTGAACGCCATCGCCGAGTGGTGCCGCACCGATGGCGCCGTGGCGGAGGCCGCCGTGCTCCGGCTGTCGGCCATGCTGCGCAGCGTGCTGGCCGGTGTGCGCAGCGCGACGTGGCCGCTGGACCGCGAGCTGGAGCTGCTGCGCACCCTGTTCGAGCTGCACCTGCTGAGGGATCCGGAGCTGTTCCAGCTCTCGTTCGAGGTGGCGCCCGGGCTGGGCGAGGTGCCGGTGCCGCCGCTCATGCTGCTGCCGCTGGCGGAGAACGCCGTGAAGCACGGGCCGGCGGCCGGGCACCGCGGGCGCATCGCGCTCGACATCAGCTCGCGAGACGGTGAGCTGGTCTTCACCGTGGAGAACCCGGGGGCGTCCAAAGGTCCACGAGAGGGCAGCACGGGCCTGCCCACGGTGGAGCGGCGGCTCGCGCTGGCCTACGGTGGGAAGGCTCGGTTCTCGCTGGAGAGCGCCGAGGGCCGTACCCGCGTCACCGTCACCCTGCCCCGCTCGGGCCCCCTGCTGGGAGTCATCACGTGAGCCAGTCCCTGCGTGTCCTCATCGCCGATGACGAGCTGCTGGCTCGCAAGCGCCTGGCGCGCCTGCTGAGCGCGCTCCCGGACGTGGAGGTGTGCGGCGAGGCGGCGGATGGAGAGGCCGTGCTGGCCGCGGCGCGCGCGGGCGGGCTGGACGTCATCCTGCTGGACATCCACATGCCGGGCCTGAGCGGGCTGGATGCGCTGGCGCTGCTGCCCGAGGACGGGCCGGGCGTCATCCTGTGCACCGCGCACGCCGAGCACGCGGTGGATGCCTTCGAGCACGGCGCGGTGGACTACGTGCTCAAGCCCGTGGAGGCCGCGCGGCTGCAGAAGGCGCTGGACCGGGCCCGGGCACGGCTTGGGGCGAAGGACGGGCAGGAGCCGGCGAAGGGACAGGCCCCGGGCTCGAAGGGGCTGACGCGGCTGCCCATCCCCACGCGGCAGGGCATCGTCCTGGTGGATCCGGAGACCATCTCCCACGCGACGCTGGAGGGAGAGCTGGTGACGGTGTTCACCACGCAGGGCGAGTTCCTCACGGACTTCACGCTCAACGAGCTGGCCGACAAGCTGCCGGTGGAGGGCTTCCAGCGCGTGCACCGGCGCGCGCTGCTGAACCTGGCCCACGTGACGCGGCTGGAGCCGCTGGAGACGGGGGGCTACATCGCGCGCACCTCGCGCGGGCACTCGGTGGAGGTCAGCCGCCAGTCCGCCCGCGAGCTGCGCCGGATGCTGGGCCTGCGTCGCGGGGCCGAGGAAGAGGGCTGAGGCTCAGTCCAGGGGCCACTGGTGCACGGGCGCGCCGGAGTCGGCGTGCTCGCGGTAGCGCTCCAGCAGCGCGGCCAGCGCGTCCTGTCTCGGCAGGTGCTCCTCCAGCTTCGTAAGGACGCGCCGCTGCCAGCCGGCTCCGCTGCGCCGCGACGCCACGCGGGCCGCGATGATGTCGAGCATCGCGTCCGCGTCGGAGGCCTCCACGCCCGCCTCCACCAGGCCGCGCCGCGCGATGGGCAGCAGCCTGGGCACCAGCTCCGTCACCGGCACCCGCTGGGGCGAGGGCGCCGTCTCCGAGGGCCAGAGCAGCTCCGCGTCCATTCCCTGCTGCGCGGCCTTGAGGAAGTTGCCCCGCGCCCAGTGGAAGGGCATCGCCGGCAGCAGCGCGTCCATCTGGTCCGCCAGGCCCAGCGTCAGCCCGAGCAGCAGCGCGCCGTTGGCCACCATGTCCACCACCGTGGGGCCCGCCGGCAGCGCCCGGAACTCGATGCGCAGGTGCCCCCCGCTCTTCGGATCATAGATGGCGCGGTTCCAGTTCCAGATGGTGCTCTGGTGCAGCCGCAGCTCGTCCAGCCCCGGGAGCTGTCCGCGCGCCACGCACTCCAGCGGGGACTCCGGGCCCACCACCGGCAGCAGCGGCGCGTGCAGCGCCACCGCCTCCGCGAACAGCTCCAGCGCGCCCTCCCTCGCCCAGCCGTGGCCGAACGTCACGCGCGCGTGAGAGCCGGCGCCCTCGTGTGACTCGCCCCGATCGTCCACCGCCTGCCGGAAGAGCGCCACCCGCGTCTCGTCCCACAGCCTCCGCCCGAGGAAGAACGGCGAGTTGGTGGACACCGCCAGCACGGGCGCCGTCACGAACTGCGCCGCGTTGTACATCCGGGCGAACTCCGAGGGCTCCACGCGCAGGTGGAACTGGAGCGACGTGTTGGCCCCCTCCAGCGTCACGTCATCCCAGGTGAGCGACAGGGAGTCCTCTCCCGCGATGGCGACCTGGAAGGGCGCGTCTCCCCGCCGGCTCCGGATGGCGGCGGAGAGCGCCCGGTAGCGCGGCTTGCCCGTCAGCGCGTGGCTGCCCAGGTCCTTCTCTCTCAAGGTGGGGAGGATGCCCGTGACGACCACCTGGGCGCCCTGTGTCGCCGCCGCGCGACGCACCTCGCGCAGCGCGTCCTCGAACTCCTTGCGCAGGGCGGTGAAGGGGCGCCCGGCCAGCGAGGAGGGGCGCAGGTTGCATTCCAGGTTGAACCGGTCGAGCTCCAGCGTCACCCGGGGGTCCACCGTCTGGCTCAGCACCTGCCGGTTCACCGGCAGCGGGAAGCCCGCGGAGTCCACCAGGAACATCTCCAGTTCGGCGCCCACCGTGCGTGGGCCGGTGCCGAAGCCTGGCCGCGAGAGCACTCTGCGCAGCGCCTCCAGGTTCTCGGAAAGGCGCTGCGAGAAGCGCCGGTAGTCCTCGGGAGAGAAATCCTCGCGTTCGATCGCCAGACCCATGTGTGAGACATGGGCACTGCCCCCATTCCCGGCAGGCGGCCCACCGCTGGCCCGCTCCTGCTCGCCTGCCCCAGGGACGGTCAGGGCTTGACCGGCGGGCTGCCTCCATGCAAGGCGAGCAGGCGATGAGCCTGCTCACCGCCCTGACCCGGAACGTCGCGGAGACCTCGCCCCAGCACGAGGATCCCCGCCTGCGCACTCGTAGCTATCCCCTGTCCCGTGAGACGGTGTGGAGCACCGTCCAGGAGCTGGCGACCTCCCAGGAGGGCTGGACGATCGTCCGGACGGACCCCGCCGAGGGCGTGCTGGAGGCCGAGGCCCGCACCCGCCTCTTCAAGTTCGTGGACGACGTCACCCTGCGCGTGCGCCCCGCCAGCGGCCAGCGCATCTCCGTGGACCTCTCGTCCCGCTCCCGCGTGGGCAAGGGAGACCTGGGCACCAATGCCCGGCGGATCGGCCGGTTCCTCGCCGCGCTCGACCAGGCGCTGAGCGCCAAGCCGGGCTGACCGGGCCCGTCAGCCCGATTCCTGTGCAGCCGTCCCCAGGCACTCCCCCGCGCAGGTGTGTTATCGCTCGATAGCGCCATGCAGCCCGCCTCCTCCACCTCCCCGGTCAACCTGTACGACTTGCCGCGCACCGCCCTGGGCGAGCTGCTCGCGGGCTGGGGCTTCAGCGCCTTCCACCGGGACGCGCTGTGGGAGGCCCTCTACCGCCAGCAGGTGGGCTCGCTCGAGGCGCTGGAGGGGCTGCTGCGGCCGGACCTGGTGAAGCTCCTGCGCGAGCGCGCCTGCCTGCGCCGCCCCGCCGTGCACCACGAGGCGTTCAGCAGCGACGGCTACACCCACAAGCTGCTGCTGCGCCTGGATGATGGGCAGACCATCGAGACGGTGCTGATGCGGTTCAAGGGCCGCGCCACGGTGTGCGTCAGCACGCAGGCCGGCTGCGCCATGGGCTGCGTCTTCTGCGCCACCGGGCAGATGGGCCTGGTGCGCCACCTGAGCCCGGGGGAGATCGTCGCCCAGGTGCTCCACGTCACCGGCGTGCTGCGCCAGTCCGGCGAGTCCCTGCGCAACATCGTCCTCATGGGCATGGGCGAGCCCCTGCACAACTACGACGGCACGATGGAGGCGGTGGACATCCTCGTGGACCCGCTGGGGCTGGCCATCGGCCCGCGCTTCATCACCTTGAGCACCGTGGGCGTGGTGCCCGGCATCCGCCGGCTCGCCGACGAGGACCGGCCGGTGCAGCTCGCCGTGAGCCTCCATGGCGCCACGGACGCGGAGCGCGCCGCGCTGGTGCCGGTGGGCAAGCGCTGGCCGCTCGACGAGCTGATGGACGCGTGCCGCTACTACAGCGAGAAGCGCAAGCGCCGCATCTTCTTCGAGTGGACGCTCATCGCCGGCAGGAACGACACGCCGGAGCAGGCGCACGCGCTCGGGCAGCTGCTGCGGGGCATGGACGCGCACGTCAACGTCATCCCCCTCAACCCCACCATGGGCTACGGCGGGACGCCCAGCGAGGCCACCGCCGTGCGCGCCTTCCAGGACGTGCTGGCCTCCTACGGGCTGCCCAGCACGGTGCGGCAGCGGCGCGGCATCGACATCGACGCCGGGTGCGGTCAGCTCAAGGCGGCGGTGGAGCGGCCGCGTCGTTCAGTTCCGGCAACTCGCTGAGCGACAGTCGAGCGCCCGGGCGAGCTCCCCATTAGCGTGCGCGGATCCTCTCTCGGAGATCCGCCATGGCCACTTCGCTCCCCGCAGCCGCCGCCGGTACGTTCCGTCTCGGCGACATGACCGTCAACCGCATGGGCTTCGGCGCCATGCGCATCACCGGCCAGGGCATCTGGGGCGAGCCGAAGGATGTCGAGGCCTGCAAGCGGCTGCTGCGCCGCGTGGTGGAGCTGGGCATCAACCTCATCGACACCGCGGCCTCCTACGGACCGGACGTCTCCGAGCGCATCATCGGCGAGACGCTCCACCCGTACGCCAACGGCCTCATCATCGCCACCAAGGGAGGCCTCACCCGCAGCGGCCCCAACGGGTGGCACCCGGCCTGCTCTCCCGAGCAGCTCACGAAGGACCTGGAGGGCAGCCTGCGCAAGCTGCGCGTCGAGCGCATCGATCTGTACCAGCTCCACACCGTGGACCCGAAGGTGCGCTTCGAGGACTCGGTGGGCACGCTGGCGCGGCTGCGCGAGCAGGGGAAGATCCGCCACGTGGGCCTGTCCAACGTCTCCGTGGAGCAGCTGCGGACGGCGCGGAAGATCGTCCCCATCGTCTCGGTGCAGAACCGCTACAACCTGGCGGACCGGCACAGCGAGGCGGTGCTGGTGGAGTGCGAGAAGGAGGGCATCGGCTTCCTGCCGTGGTACCCGCTGGCGGCCAGCGAGCTGGCCAGGGGCGACAGCCCGCTCGCGCAGGCGGCGAAGCGCCACAACGTCACCCCGGGGCAGCTCGCGCTCGCGTGGCTGCTGAACCGCTCGCCCGTGATGCTGCCCATCCCCGGCACCTCCTCCCTCCAGCACCTGGAGGAGAACACCGCCGCCGCCGCCGTGAAGCTGTCCGCCGACGAGGTCCGCGAGCTGGCGCGCTGAGCGCGGCGGGCCACGGCGCCTGCCGCTGCACCAGCGTCACCGCGGGGCGGGCACGGCTCCCCGGGCTTCGCGCTCGGGGAACACGGGCAGGTGGCTGGCGGCCTCTCGCACCAGCCCCACGAAGGCCCGCGCCGCCTCCGTGAGCGGGATGCCCATCGTCCGCAGCGTGCGGCGGTGGTCCACCAGCACCACCCCCATCGCCGCCATCGCGACGCTCCACCACGCCGCCTGCCACGCCGCGCGCGTCAGCACGCCCCAGCCCTGCCGCGCGAAGAACTCACCGTGGTAGTCCAGGTGGTGCTGCTCGTCCTCGCAGATCTGCTCCAGCCCCCGCCGCAGCCCACCCTCCGGCAGCCGCGAGGCCAGCAGCCCGTAGAAGGCGCCACCAATCACCTCCGCCACCAGCAGCACCATCAGCTTCAGCCGCAGCCCCAGCAGCCGACGCCCGAAGACGAAGAGGCGCTCGGTCCAGTTGCGCGCCAGCAGCTTGCCGCCCAGCCCGCGCACCATCAGCCCCAGGATGCGTGCATGTCGCCCTTCCTCCGCCACGAAGAGCTTCAACGCCGCGCGGTAGTCCGCGTCGATGCCGGGCAGGTGCGCCCGATCGATCTCATGCGCGATGCGTCCCTCGCCCGCCTCGCCCAGCTGAAAGGTCGCCAACGACCCGGCGAGCGCCGGGCGCCAGGCCTCGGGCACCTCCTCCGCTCGCTCCACGCCCTCGGGCAGAGGCCGCTGCCGGTTCATCTCGAAGTGCTTGCGCCAGTCGCTCCACCGCATGGTCGTCTCCTTCGCGGGACGCTCGTGCGTCCCTCTCGCGAAGAAGAAATGCCTCAGTCGCCGGTGCCCGGAGGGACATCCCACCCGAGCGGTCGCGGCGCACCTCCGAGTGGTCGCCTGGTGCTCCCAGCCGTCCCAGGCGCTCGCGCACGGGGCGACGTTCAGTGTCAGCGGATGCGGGATTCTCTACGACGCCACGCGCTACGCGGTCGATGGTGGACAGTCGACGCAAAGCACGACGAGGGCCCTTGCATGGACTCGGCACGTGGGCACATTCTTCGTGCTGGCAACACCGAGGGAGGTGGGGCGATGCAGCTGGCCATCCATGAGCACGCGACGGTGGAGGAAGCGAGCAAGGATCTGCTCGACTTCGTCCTCACACCCTCCAACTGGCTCTCCATCGAGCAGCAGACGGAGGATCCGTCCTCGCGTCCCGCGCAGAACGCGCTCTATCAGCGGCGCGTAGGGCCGCTGCGCATCTGCGCCAGCGTGGACGTGTCCTCCTCGCTCGAGGTCTTCCTGCGGGTGGCCTTCCGCGCGCCGGGCCTCACGCCCGTGAAGGCCGCCGACCACCTGGAGACGTTCCTGCGCACGCGCATGCCGCTGACGCCCAACACCGAGTGGCAGGTGGAGGTGGACGAGCGCCGGTGGATCCACTTCGTGCGGCGCTACGCCGGCGCGCGGCTCCAGGCCTGAGGCCAGCGCTCACGCCAGCTTGTAGTAGCGCAGCGGCTGGCCCACGTTCTTCACGGCTGTCTCCACGAGCGGGCTGAACCTCAGCCCCTGCACCCAGGGCTCCTGGGACTCGCTCAGCGCCTCGCGCGCGCTCTCCATCAGCAGCGTCTCCCGGAAGCCGCCGAGCGCCTGCAGCCGCGCCGTCTGGTTCATCCCCGTGGAGAAGGCCGTGTACTGGCGGTTGGGTCCGAACAGGCCGCAGTTGGCGTGCGCCAGGTTCACGCCGACGGACACGCCCAGCCCGGCCAGCTGCACCCGCTTGCACAGCTCCATCACCTCGTCCCGGGCGCTGAGCGAGGCGGTGTACTTCTGGATCTCCAGCGCGGCGCGCAGCGTGGCCTCCGCGCGCTGGACGCGGCTCGTCTCGAAGAAGGGCGGGCCGAACAGGCCGATGACGCAGTCACCCACCATCTTGTCGAAGACGCCGCCGCACTCCCAGATGGCGTCCACGACGCGCGCGCTCCACTCGTCCACGAAGCGGCCGATGCTCTTGGGGCTGTCGAAGCCCTGCTCGCAGATGCGGGTGAAGCCGTTGATGTCCGCGAAGAGGATGCCCACCTCCTGGTCCTGCGGCCGCAGGTGGTTGGCGTAGGCGGGGTCCCTCAGCAGCTCGTCGATGGTGTTGCTGCGGAAGAACTGCGAGAGGTGGATGCGCTCGCGGTTGTAGTCCTGCAGGCGCTGGCTGAGACCGGAGGCCAGCAGCCGGACGATCTCCATCGTGTACGCGGAGAAGCCCTCGTCGCTCCAGAGGACGATCTTCCCCAGCTGCTCGCCGGAGGAGGTGCCCGAGATGAGCACCACCTCGGAGGTGCGGCCCCGCGCCTGGCCGAAGAGCTGACGCAGCGAGCCGTCCACGCGGTTGAGCAGATCCGGGCCGTGCTTCTGGATGAGGCGCTCCAGGTGGGGCCCGGGCCGCTCGGTGCTCTCGTACTCCAGGTGGCCGTGGCGCCAGGTGCGGTAGTGCAGCACCTGCGGGCGCACCGCGTCGCGGTACAGCAGCACGAAGCCGGGCAGCCGCACCCGCTGCGCCAGCGTCAGCACCGCCTGATCCATGCCCACCTCGAAGACGGGGTTGGACAGGTGGCGGTTGCACTGGACGATGAGGTGGTGCTTCTCCGCGGCGGTGTGGACGAGGCACAGCACCGTGTCGAGCAGCTCGGCCAGCGTCTCCAGGGTGCGGACGATGCGGGCGGACTCCACCACACCCGTGTGGTCCCCGGGGAAGAGCATCCCGATGGAGCCCACCCGCGTGCCCACCACGTCGAGCGGCTGGGTGACGAGCGTGTCACCCTCCAGGCGCCGCACCCCGATGGCCTCCTCCAGCAGCATGCCGGGGTGGCGCTCGCCCCAGGACCCCTCCGTCCAGGTCTGATCGGCCAGCTCCTCGTTACGGGTCGTGAGGGCGATGGCGCGCGCGCCCGTCATCTCGAGGATGCGCGGAAAGCACCGGTCGAACGTCTGCTCGAGACTCTCGCGCTCCTTGAGGCTCTCCTCGACCAGTTCATCCAGCGCGCGGTGGAGGTGGCGAAGCGACCGGAGCTCCTCCAGGGAGGGATCCGCGGGCAGCGCGTACGACGCTTTCATGGGCCCAGGTTGTACAGCCCTTCCGGCCCCGCTGTCACAGCCCTCCCCCTGAAAGGCGGGGGACGTGCTTCTGGCCGCCCACCACCTGGCCCTCCGACACATCGATGACCCAGTACCCCTCGTCTCCCGCCAGGGTGGAGGAGCCTGCTCCGAAGATGTGGGGGCGCTCGGGCGTGGCCGGGTGGTGGTAGCGGTGGTGGATGTGACCATGCAGGACGGCATGGCGGGGCCCCGGCAGGAGCCGACAGAGCGCCTGGGCGTCCTTGAGCCCGTGGATCCACCTGTCCTCGCGTCCACGATGCGTCAGGGGCGCATGGTGGACCACCACGAGCACGGCCCGGCCGGCCAGCCTCGGGTCCTGCACCAGCGCCGCCAGCCCCTCGAGCTGCGCGGGGCCGACGAGGCCATTGGAGATGCCAGGCACGAAGGGCACCCGAGCGGACTTGAGGCCCACGACGGCGGCCTCCCGGCCCACCAGCCGGACGAAGGGGAAGCCGTCCTCCCGGCAGTGCTCGGGCAGGTCGCTCTCCAGGAGGTGACCGAAGTAGCGCTCGAAGCGCCTGCTGCGGTGGCTGCCCGGCGTGTAGACGTCATGGTTGCCGGGGATGACGGTGCAGCGGCTCCGGTCCTCGACCAGCTCGCCGAGCGCCGCCCGAGCCCCCTCGAACTCGCTGCCCAGGGCATAGGCCGTGAGGTCCCCGGAGAGGATGAAGTGGTCGGCCTGGTGCTCCCGGGCCTCGCGGGCGATGGCGGCGAGCGTCTCTGGAGCGCGCCGGTATGCCCTGGCCCGGCCCCCGACCGTCAGCTCCGCGAAGGCCAGCCAGCGGCGCCAGCCGAGCCGGAAGAACGACTGCGCGAAGTAGTCGGCGGTGATGTGGACGTCGGAGCAGTGGACGAAGCGCATGGCGAGCCCCGGGCGGGAACGGTCCGCGGTAGGGGGACATTCTCGCCGAGCCGCCGGGCGTGGGAAGCAGCTTCGACAGGAGGCCCCACCAAAAGAGCGCTGTCTCACGCTCGACTGGCCCGCCCGGGCGGAGTACGAGTTCTCCGATTGCTCCCGATGGCTCACCTGTCCGGTCCCATGACGCGAACCGTGCTCCTCCTCAGCCTGCTGCTGTGCACCGTCAGCGGCGCCCAGCAGGCCCCCAGACGTGTGGCCGTGCTCCCCTTCCAGGCCAGCTCGGGAGACGTACCCGGACGGGCAGGCCCCCGCGTGACGCAGCGGCTCGTCACCGAGGTGCGTGGCGTCGAGGGCCTGGAGCTGGCGGAAGCGCCCGCGACGGAGCCGCCTCCGGATGCGCTCGCCCAGGCGCGCGAGGCCGTGAAGGACGCACGGGCCCGGTGGCAGAAGCGTGACCTGGCGGGCGCGGACGCGTCGATCGGCCAGGCGCTGGACGCCTATGCCACCGTGGCGGCGGCGCTCCCGAGCGGGAACGAACTGGCGGACGCCTATGCCCTGCGCTCCGCGGTGCGCTACTCCCAGGGGCGCGACGAGGAAGCCGCTCGCGCGCTCGGCTTCGCGCTGACGCTCTCTCCGAGGCGCGCCCTGCCGCTGGCCAGCTCCTCTCCCCTCTTCGCTCGCACGGTGGAGCGCGCGCAGGCGGCCCTCCGGGAGCAGCCTCGTGGCACCGTGCGCTTCGTCTCCGTGCCTCCCGGTATCCCGGTGACGCTCGACGGCCATGCCGTGGAGAACACGCCGGTCCGGGTGGCGGAGGTCCCTCCTGGAGGCCACCTGTGGCGCGCGGTGCTGCCCTCGGGAGAGACCACGGGTGGGGTTGTCGAGGTGCTGAGCGGCAAGGAGGTCGAAGTGAAGGTGCGTCCTCCAGGCGACGGCGCGGAGGCGACAGTCTCCTCGGCCCTCGCCGGCAATCGCCTGGACGCGGCGGCGGTGGAGGCGGCCAAGGCGCTCGGCCAGACGCTGCGCGCGGAGCTCGTCTTGTTCGGCACGGTGTCTCAGGCAGGCTCGGGCCTCGCCCTCGACATCTTCGTCCTGGCTCCGGAGGCCAAGGCGCCGCGGCGGGTGCCCCGCATCTCGCTGGACGCGGATCTGCTCGACGCTGGCCCGCCGCTGCGAGAGCTGGCCTCCACGCTCGCCGCTCGTGGCTCGCAGGCAGGTGAGGCCGTCTCGCTCCCCGCCACACCTTCCGCCGGAGCCGGCCCGGCTCCGCGCCTGGCGCAGGTGAAGTACCCGGTCGAGGAGAAGCCCGTGAGCGCTCCGAAGCCGGTGGCGCCCACCCCCGACCGCGCTCCCCTCGCTCCCAGGAAGCCCCTCGTCCGCCCATGAGCTTTCGTGGTCGCTTCGCGCCCAGCCCCACCGGGCGCCTCCACCTCGGCAATGCCCGCAGCGCGCTGCTCGGGTGGCTCCAGGCCCGCGCCGCGGGAGGCCAGTTCCTCCTGCGCGTGGAGGACCTGGACCGCGCTCGCTGCCGCCCCCAGTACGTCGATGACCTGATGCGCGACCTGGAGTGGCTGGGCCTCACCTGGGATGAGCCGCTCCTCTTCCAGAGTGCTCGCGATGACGTGTACCGGGACGCCCAGGCCCGGCTGGAGCGGGCGGGCCTCGTCTATCCCTGCTTCTGCACCCGAGCGGAGATCGCCCGCGCGGCCAGCGCCCCTCATGGATTGAGCGACGAGGGGCCACGCTACCCGGGCACCTGCTCCCGCCTCACCGCCGCTGAGATCTCCGAGCGCTCCCGCACGCGCGCTCCCGCCTGGCGCTTCCGTGCCTGGCCCGGCGAGGTGCGCTTCGTGGACGGGCTGCAGGGCCCGTACGCCCAGGACGTGGAGACCGTGGTGGGAGACTTCGTGGTGCGCCGCAATGACGGCGTGGCCAGCTACCAGCTCGCGGTGGTGGTGGACGACGCCGCCACGGCCATCACCCACGTGCTGCGCGGGGAGGACCTGCTCAGCTCCACCCCTCGCCAGCTCCAGCTCTACGCGGCGCTCCAGCTGACCCCGCCCGAGTTCTTCCATGTGCCTCTGGTGCTGGGTGAGGACGGCAAGCGGCTCGCCAAGCGCGAGGGGGCGTTCGCCCTGGCGGAGCTCAGGGAGCGGGGTCTGCCAGCCGAGCGCGTCCTCGGCCTGCTTGCCGCCTGGAGCGGGCTCGGAGATGGGAGCCCCACCTCCCTGGAGGAGCTGGTCCGCCGCTTCCGCCCCGAGGCGCTGCCCCGGACTCCGGTGGTGGCCCAGGAGCGGACGCTCGTCACCGCGCTTGGGTTGGACTGAGCCCGCCCTGACTCCATGCCCATCTTTGCCCATGAGACGGAGCTCACCGCTCGATTGAGTGAGCCTTTGCACGCGAGGCAGACATGGCGGAGATCGTGGAGAAGTCACGGGTCGAGGCAATCCCCGGCATCCCATTCAAGCTGAGCTGGGGCGCCATCCTCGGAGGAACCTTCGTCGCGCTGGGAGTCTGGATCCTCCTGTACTCACTGGGCCTGGCGCTGGGGCTGTCCTCGGTGGACCCAGGCAACCCGGGGAGCGCGCGCTCGGCCGGCATCGGCACCGGCATCTGGTCGCTCATCGCGCCGCTCATCGCGCTCTTCATCGGCGGCCTGGTGGCGTCTCGGACGGCGGGCGTGGTGGACAAGATGGGGGGGGCGATGCATGGCGCGGTGCTCTGGGGCCTCACCACGCTGGTGGGCGTCATCCTGATGGGCATGGCCATCTCGTCGCTGCTGGGCGCGGTGTTCAACGTGGGCAAGAGCGCGGTGAGCGCCACGGGAGCGGCCATCAGCGGAGCCGCCTCGCAGGGAGACCAGGTGGGGAATATCGCCCGCTCGTTCGGCATCGACGCGAATGACGCGCTCGCGCCCATCAACCAGCGGCTGCAGCAGCAGGGCCAGCCCGCCATCACCGCGGACCAGCTCCAGGCGGCCACCAAGGACGTCATCGGCACCGCCCTCCAGCAGGGCCGGCTGGACCGCGACCTGCTGGTGAGCTCCATCGCCGAGAACACGGCGCTCACGCGCCAGGACGCGCAGGAGGTCGCCGGCCGCATCGAGGCCCAGTGGAACCAGGCGCAGGGCCAGGTGGGTCAGGTCGCGCAGCAGGTCCAGCAGGGAGCGCTCCAGGCCGCGGACACCACGGGCCGCGTCTTCTGGGGCGTGTTCTTCGCGCTCCTGCTCGGGCTCATCTCCTCGATCCTCGGCGCCACGCTGGGAGTGAGCAAGCGGCAGCGCTTCTTCGCGGGCGGCAAGGTCATCCCGGCGGTGGGCCCGCGCCGCGAGGTGTATCCCTAGGCCGGCCGGGGAGAGTGCACCAGCGGCAGGCTGACGGTGAAGGTGGAGCCGCTGCCCGGTGCGCTTCGAGCGACGATGGTGCCTCCGTGGCGCTCGGCGATCTTGCGGCAGATCGCCAGCCCCAGCCCCGTGCCCTCGTACTTGCCGCGCCCGTGCAGGCGCTGGAACAGGGCGAAGATCTTCTCCGCGTGCTTCTCCTCGAAGCCGATGCCGTTGTCCCGCACCTGGAGCTCGCAGCGCCGCGTCTCCGGGTTCTGCGTGGCCTCGATGGAGATGCGCGGCGGGGTGTCCTCCCGACGGAACTTGAGGGCGTTGCTCACCAGGTTCTGCAGGAGCTGCCGCATCTGGGTGGGATCTGCCTCCAGCGCGGGCAGCTCGCCCACCGTGACGGTGGCCTTCGACTGCTCGATGGCCACCTCCAGATCGCTCAGCACCTCGCGGGCGATGGTGCCCAGGTCCACCCGGGTGAAGGGCTGGGCCTTCGAGGTGACCCGCGCGAAGGCGAGCAGGTCGTCGATCAGCCGGCGCATGCGGGTCGCCGCGCTCTGCATGCGCTCCAGGTAGTCCATCGCCTCGGGGCTCAGCGCGCCGGCGGCCGAGCTCTTCAGCCGCTCGCCGAAGGACTGGATCTTCCGCAGCGGCTCCTGGAGATCATGCGAGGCGACGGAGGCGAAGCTCTCCAGCTCGCGGTTGGACTGCGCCAGCTCGCGGTTGGACTGCTCCAGCTGGAGCTGCGTCGTCTTCAGGCTGGTGACGTCGGTGGTGATCATCGTGAAGCCGACGATGCGCCCCGCGTCACGGATGGGCCCCACGCGCACCACGTACCACTGGGGTCCGGTCTCGGCGTAGGAGCCGATGTCGTATGCGTCCGGCACTCCCGTCTCGAGCACCTTGCGGAAGATGGCCCGGCACCGCTCGTGATCGGCCGGAAGAATGAAGTCGTAGACACTCCGCCCGAGCACCTGCTCGTACGTCAATCCAGGGATGGTGAAGTTGACGAAGCGGATCCGCTCGGAGGCATCGGCGGTCATCATCATGTTCTGCGACTGCTCGACCAGCGCCTCGATGCCGAACTTCTCCACCGAGGAGAGCCGGCGCGCCTCGAGCAACCCCGCGAGATCGTTGAGCGCCTGAGCCACCGGCCCCAGCGTCCCCGTCCCCACGCGGCACCTCACGTGGGGCTCGTTAGTCGCCAGCCGGGTGATGAACTGAAGCAGCTCCTCGGGGGTCGTCTCCGCCCCACCGCCCCCCGTCGCCTGGGTCTGGCTCGCATCACCCGAGGGGCTCTTCAGCGCTGTCTCCTGAGTCATCCTTGGCTCCTCTCGAAGACATCCCGTGAAGCGTCCCGCCCGGTGGCTCGGTGCCTCCCGAGCCATGTACACTGCGCATCAACATAACCTGCAAGCGAGGGGGCGGGCATGCTGCAGTGGGACCATCGGGCGGATGTCGTCGTCGTCGGAACCGGCGCTGCGGCGTGTGCGGCGGCCGCTGCGGCTGTGGACCGGGGAGCCTCGGTCGTCATGCTCGAGGCGGCGGACGCCCCCGGGGGCACCACCCGGCGCTCCGGCGGTGCCTACTGGATTCCCAACAACTCGCTCATGCGGGCGCACGGCTTCGGCGATCCGCGCGCGGATGCCCTCAAGCTGATGGCGCGCCTGGCGTATCCCTCTCTCTATGATCCGGCCCAGCCCCGGCTCGGGCTGCCGCGGCTCCAGTACGAGCTGCTCGCCACGTTCTACGATAACGCGTCGCCCGCCATCGATCGGCTGACGCAGCTGGGCGCGCTCGATCCCATCATCCTTCCCAACTACGGCTACTCGCCCAACCCGGTGACGGATCCGGACTACTTCGCGGAGCTGCCCGAGAACCGCGCGCCCTACGGACGCGTGCTCACGGCGAAGTCTCCCCCGGGATCCACCGAGTTCCCGGGCCTCTACCTCTCGGAGGGGATGCTGAGCCACCTGCGCGGCCGGGGCGTCCCCATCCTGCTGCGCTACCGGGTGACGGACGTGGTCTGCAACCGGCAGGGCGAGGTGATCGGCGTGCAGGCGGAGAACACCGGCCGCACGAAGTTCATCCGCGGGCGGCGAGGCGTCATCTTCGGCTCGGGAGGCTTCGCGCACGATCGGGACAAGATGCGCTCGTACCAGCGCGGTCCCATCTTCGGCAGCTGCAGCGTTCCCACGGGCACGGGCGCGTTCGTGGATATCGGCGCCCAGGCGGGAGCCGAGCTGGGCAACCTGGCCAACGGCTTCTACTACCAGGCCGCCCTCGAGGACGCCGCGGCCCACGAGGGCTACGTGGTCCGTCCGGACGCGCACGTGTTCTTCCCGTACGGGGACAGCACCCTCCTGGTGAACAAGTACGGCCACCGCGTGGTGAACGAGAAGTCCCCGTACCACGTGCGCACCCAGAGCCACTTCGACTGGCGCCAGACGGAGTACCCGAACCTGGTGCAGTTCATGATCTGGGACCAGTGGACGGCCAACGAGCCCACGCCCTGGCCGTGGCGAGGCATCGTCCCGTTCCCGGGGCAGGCGTCTCCGCTCGTCTTCCAGGCCGCCACGCTCGAGCAGCTCGCCCAGCGCATCAGCGAGCGCCTGGACGCGATGCGCGGCGTGCGCTTCCTGAGCAGCGCCATCGTCCCCTTCGTGCGGCTGGCCCCGGACTTCGTGCCCTCGCTGCGCGCCACCATCCAGCGCTTCAACGGCTTCGCCACGACGGGAGTGGATCTCGACTTCCACCGCGGCGAGACGCCGGTGGAGCGGGCCTGGCAGGGGCCGTCGCGCAGCACCACGGGCAACCGGACGATGTACCCGCTGACGCTCAACGGGCCGTACTACTGCGCCATCCTCGGCCCCGCGACGCTGGACACGTGTGGCGGACCGGTGATCGGCACGGATGCGCGGGTGCTCCGTCCCAACGGCACGCCCATCCCCGGCCTCTTTGGCGCAGGCAACTGCATCGCCTCGCCCACCGGCCAGGCCTACTGGGGCGCGGGAGGGACAATCGGGCCAGCCCTCACGTTCGGCTTCATCGCCGGGCGAAACGCGGCCGCCCATCCGCCTCTCGCGGACTGAGGCGGTCCGAGGAAGTGCTCGCCCCCTGGGGGCAGGCGCCCGTGCCAGGGCAACGGCCTGGCCAGGGAGGCGCCCTGTGAGCGGAACGGTACCCAACTGGTATGACAAGCAGACCGTCGAAATACGGCGTGAGGACCCGGGCGAGACAGTGGCACGCCAATCCCCTGCGCCATGGCGCAGGGGGGGGAGGCGCCTAGAAGAAGCCGATAGCGAGCAGGC